>NZ_JBHTJA010000093.1:0-27530 GCF_042675525.1 Actinomadura sediminis | reverse complement strand
TGCGGGGCCGGCCCCTGGGCGCGGTCGGGGGGCCGCGGGCCGGTCTCCGCGGCGGTGCAGCGCGTTCGTCGGCGTCCTCGGGGGGCGGGCGGGGGGCGGGCGGTCAGACGGGCGGGGGTTCGAAGTCGAAGTCGAGGCGGTCGCCGCGGGCGGCGGCCTGCGCGACCGGGTGGTCGGCGCCGAGGCGTTCGGCGAGGCGCCGCACCGGGTCGCCCTCCAGCACCGCCGCGCCGTCCCCGGACCGGCCAGCGGCGGCGACGTCGGCGGCGAGGTTGACGGCGCACTGGAGCGTCAGCGGATGGTCGGGGCCGAAGACGGCGAGGAACCCGGCCAGGGCCTTGCCGCCCCGGTCGGCGGCGTCCGCGAAGTCGCCCGCGGCGGCCCGGTCGCTCGCGAGGTTCGCCAGCGCGATCAGCGTGTAGTCGTTCTCGGCGCCGATGGTGCCCGACAGCGTCCGCCACGCCCGCTCGTTCAGCTCGGCGGCCTCGGCGTGCCGGCCCAGCCGCCGCAGGACGACCGCGAGGTTGACCGCGCAGCCGTGCGTGAACGGGTGGTCGGCGCCGAGCGTCTCGGTGAAGCGCTTGCGCGTCTCCTCGGCGAGCGTGCGGGCCTCCTCGAGCTCGCCCGTCACGCGGAGGTCGTTGACGAGGTTGCAGCGGGCGGCGAGCGTGTCGAGGTGGGTGGGGCTGAACCGGCGCTCGTAGTGCTCGCTCACCTGCTCGGCCAGCTCGCGGGCCTCGGCGAAGCGGCCGGCCTTGCGCAGCGACACCGACAGGTTCTTGCGGGCGCGCAGCAGGTTGGGATGCTCGGCGCCGAGGGCCTGCTCGTAGTCGGCGACGACCTCCCGCTGCCGCTGCACCGACCGCTCGTACTCGCCGAGTTCGCGGAGGTCGCGGTTGATCTGGTTGCGGGTGAACAGCACCCAGTGGTTCGTCGGGCCGCCGTACACGCGGAGCCTGCGTTCCAGCGTGTCCTGGTCGAGTTCGAGGGCGCGGTCGTAGCGGCCGGACAGCCGGTGGTCGATGGCGAGGTTGTTCTCCGCCATCAGCGTCCACGGGTCGTCGCCGCCGAACACGCGGCGGTGCAGTTCCAGCGACAGCTCGTCGTGCTCGGTCGCCTCCCGGAAGCGGCCCAGGGCGCGCAGGTCGCCCGCGTAGCTGTTCAGCAGCCGGAGGGTCTCCTCGTGCTCGGGCCCGAACACCTCCGTCATCCGCGCGAGCGTCGCCTCGTCGAGTTCGTGCGCGGCCCGCAGCTCGCCGAGCAGCCGCAGGTTCACGCCGAGGACCATGCGCATGGACAGGACGTGCTCGTCCCGCTCGGCGCCGGGCCCGCGGGTCCAGTGCTCGATGGCGGCCTCGGCGAACCCGCGGGAGCCCTCGTAGTCGCCGCGGACGTACAGGTAGCGGGCGAAGCGCACGCAGAACCGGCGGACCTCCGGCTGCGCGGACACGACGACCCGGGACTCGAGGACGTGCCCGAGCAGGCCCTCGTAGACGGGCCAGTTGTCGGAGTCGTCGACGTCGATCGGCGCGCGGGCGCCGAGCAGGACGTGCACGTCCAGCCGGGCCCGCTCGCGCGCCTCGTCGGAGAGTTCCGCGCGGGTGACGGCCTGGATGAGGCGGTGCACCTGGATGGTGTTGCGGACGGTGTCGACGCGGGCGAGCGAGTACCGGCCGAGGTGGCGCAGCGCGCGCTGCAGGCGGAGCGTGTCGGTGAGGATCGCGCCGAAGTCGCCGCCGAGGACGTGCCGCGCCTCGGCGAACGTCTCCAGCGGGATCGGCTCGGGGCCGAACAGGGCCAGGCGGTCGAGCAGCGCCATGGCGTCCGGGCTCTGCCGGCGCAGCCGGACGACGGACGTCGCCCAGACGGTCGCGAGCGTCAGCGGGTAGCCGACCGGCGGGTTCTCGTTGAAGACGTCGAACAGGTCCCGCGCCCGCTCGCGGAGTTCGCGCAGCAGGGTCTCGGCGCCGATGCCGGTCTCCGCCTGGAACGCGGCGGCCTGCTCGAGGGCGAGGGGGAGGTCGCCGAGCGCCTCGGCGATCCGGTCGGCGTCGTCCTCGTCGAGGCCGGGCACCCGCTGGACGAGGAAGGCGGTGCTCTCGGCGCGGTCGAAGACGTCGATCTCGAGGTTGCGGGCGCCGTGCCGCCACTGGGTGCTGCGCGAGGTGATGAGGACGTGCCCGCCGCCCGAGGGCAGGAAGTCGGCGATCTCGTCGGGGCCGACGGCGTTGTCGTAGATCAGCAGCCACCGCGGGTACGGGCGGCCGAGGCGCAGGCTGTCGAGCACGTTGCGGACCGCGACGGCGCTGTCGGCGCCGCCGACGCCGAGTTCCTCGGCGAGCGCGGCCAGCGACGCGCGGGCGACGAGGTCGCTTTCGGCGGGCACCCACCACACGACGTCGTAGTCGGAGGCGAACCGGTGGGCGTACTCGGCGGCGAGCTGCGTCTTGCCGATGCCGCCCAGCCCCTGGAGGGCCTGCAGGACGAACGTCCCGGCCGCGGAACCGGACAGTTCCTCGTGCAGCCGGTCCAGCGTGCTCTCGCGCCCCGTGAAGTGGGGGTTGCGCATGGGGACGGATCCCCAGATCTCAGGCTGCCCGCCTGTCGCAGACATGTGGCCTCCGGGGAGACGGAAACGAAAGGGCGGTGAGCATTGCTTTTCCGTCCAGCCTATCTGTCGGCGCGTGAATTTTCTGTGCCCGATGACGCCGAGGCCGTGTCCGGTGGGCGGTATCGAGAGCACGAATCGGACGAGGGAACGTTCCATCGCGCACTCCGCGCCATTGATCTTCGTGCGCGACTATGATCGACCCATGTTCGGCGAACAGTAGAGCACATAACGGGCATTATTGGCATGTCCGTAATTGCCGGGCTCCCTGCCGCTATCCTGCCATTCTCGCCACGAAATCACGGCTCCGCAAGCCAGTGGCCGGTGTCCGCCAGAGATATGGCACCGGCCCGGACGGGACGGTTATTTTGGCTTCGACCACGTCGAGAACGACACAGCGAGCGACACAACTCGACATCGACGGAAACGGAGCCGGCCCCGCCGCGGGGGCGGTCCGGTCAGCGGACCGTACGGCCGGGCGCTCGCCCGCGGGTCTCCGCTGTTCCCGTCCCGGGCCGGTGAACGACGGCGCGAACGTCAGCGCTCCGTCGTCCGTCCGTGCGGAGGAACGTTGACCGAACCCGCCAAGCCCGAACCGGGGGCTCCCGCGGCGCCCCCGCCCGCCCGGACGCCCGCCCGGCTCGCCCGCGCGGCGCTGCGCTGGCTCGTCCTCGCGACGGTCACCGGCTGCGCCGCCGGGCTGGCCGCCGCGATCTTCGTCGGGCTGCTCCGGCTGCTGACGCACGGGCTGCTCGGCGGCCTCGCCGGCTTCGAGCCCGCCACCACCGTCGCCGAGGGCGGCGTCCACGGCTGGAGCGGGTTCGAGCGCCCGTGGGCGCTGCCGCTGGTCACCTGCGGCGGCGCGCTGCTCGCCAGCCTCATCGTCGCCCGCACCGCGCCCGAGACCGCCGGGCACGGCACCGACGCGGCCATCGACGCCGCGCACACCGACCCGAACGGGATGCGCGGCCGGGTCCCCGCGATCAAGACGATCACCGCGGGGCTCACCCTCGGCTCCGGCGGCTCCGGCGGGACGGAGGGCCCGATCGCGCAGATCGGCGGCGCGCTCGGCTCGATCCTGTCGCGCCGCGCCGGGCTGACCGGGACGCAGGCCCGCACGCTGGTCATGACGGGCCTCGGCGCGGGCGTCGGCGCGATCTTCCAGGCGCCGCTCGCCGGGGCCCTGCTGGCCGCCGAACTGCTGTTCCTGCGCGGGTTCGGGTGGCGGGCGCTGCCCCCGGCGCTGCCCGCGTCGTTCGTCGCGTTCGGCGTCTTCGGGATCTTCCTCGGGTACGGGCCGATGTTCGGCGACGTGTCGCCCGCCGCCGGGTTCGCGTCCCGCGACGTCGCCGCCTTCGCGGTGCTCGGCGTCCTCTGCGGCGTCCTCGGCCGGTGCTACGCGTACGCGCTGCACGGCGTCGGCGCGCTGACCGAGCGGTTCACCCGGCCCCCGGACGGCGCGCGGCGCCGGGCCGTGCCGGGCTGGCTGCCGCCCGCGGCCGGCGGCCTCGCCGTCGGCCTCCTCGGGCTGGCCGTGCCCGCCGTGCTCGGCCCCGGCTACGGCGTCATCCAGCGGGAACTGGACGGCGGCGCGCTGCTGGGCATGTCGCTCTGGCTGGTGCTGCTGCTGCCCCTGCTGAAGATCGCCGCGACCTCGCTGTCCATCGGCACCGGCGGCTCCGGCGGGGTGTTCGGCCCCGGCCTGGTGATCGGCGCCGCGACGGGCGCCGCGGTGTGGCGCGTCGCCGAGTCCCTCGGCGTGTCCACCGGCGGGCCCGCCCCGTTCGTCATCGTCGGCATGGCGGTCTGCCTCGGCGCGATCGTGCACGCACCGGTCGGCTGCGCGGTCCTGGTGCTGGAGAGCACCCGCACGCCCGAGCTCGCGCTGCCCATCGTCCTCGCCATGTCGCTGGCGTACCTGGTCGTCGGCGACCACACGCTGTACTGCAGCCAGCGGGAACGGGACGAGCCGGGGGCGGAGGACGTCCTGGCGGCGCTGCGCGCCCGCGCCCGCCGGAGCCGGGACGCCGTCCCGTCCGCGGGCCCGCCCCTCGCCGCGCCCGTGCCCGCCCCGGAACCGGCCGGCCCGGCCGACCCGCCCCCTCCCGACGACGGCGGGACGTGCCGGCCGGAGCGGGAGCGAACGAGGAAGTGACGACGATGGACGACGACGACGCCGGGGGCGTGCTCCGCGGCCTGCCCGACCTCAGCCGGCTCCCCCTCGACCGGCTCGACGCGCGGCCCGGCTCGGTGCTGCACGACTGCCTGTGCCGGATCGCCGCGGAGTCCGCGTCACCGGACGACGCGTCCGCCGGGTTCAACGCGGTCATCGACTAGGACGCCCCGGAAGGCCCTGTCACGATGCCGAGAACGATCGAGCCGGACGCCCCCCGACCGGACGCCCCCCGACCGGACGCGCCCCCGCCGGGCCCGTCCCGCCCCCACGGCCGACCAGCGGAGACACGTTTGGAAGACAGAGACTGGGACCGGCTCATCCGGCAGCTCCGGGCCGGCCAGGTCGCCCCGTTCCTCGGCGCCGGCGCCTGCCACGGCACCCTGGAGATGGCCGGCGCGCTCGCCGGACGGTGGGCGGACGAGTACGACTACCCCTTCGAGGACCGTTTCGACCTCGCGCGCGTCATGCGGTACGTCGCCGTCCTCGAGGACGACCTCACCTACGTCAAGGGGGAGTTCCTGCAGCGGCACTTCACCGGGATCACCGCCCCGAACGACCCCGACGACCCCCACGTCGCGCTGTCCCGCTTCCCGCTCCCCCTGTACCTGACCACGAACTACGACGACCTGCTCGTGCGGTCGCTGCGCGCCGCCGGGCGCGAACCGCGCCGCGTCCTGTGCCCCTGGTACGACGGGGCGCCGTACGACCCGGACGCCTTCCTCCCGCCGCCCGGCGGGTCCCCGGCGGACGAACCGGTCGTCTACCACCTGCACGGCCACGACGGGCACCCCGAGTCGCTCGTCCTGACCGAGGACGACTACATCCAGTTCCTCGTGGCCCTCATCGAGGACCGCAACAAGGAGGAGGACACCTCCGCGCGGGTCAGCCTCGTCCCCCCGGCCGTCCAGGAGGCGCTGGCGCGGCGGCCGCTGCTGTTCGTCGGGTACAGCCTCCGCGACTGGACGTTCCAGGTGCTGCTGCAGGGACTCGTCAAGGGTCTGCCCACCACGCACCGGCGCTCCCACATCAGCGTGCAGATGCTCCCCCTGCCCGACGGCGCCACGGACGCGCAGCGGCGCAACGCCGAGGACTATCTCGACCGCTATTTCGCGGACCTCAAGGTGTCCGTATATTGGGGTAGCGCGAGAGACTTTTTCCGCGAGCTCAATCGGCGCGCTGGGGGGACACCGTGACTTCTCCCGGCGCCGCCGCCCATCCGCCCCCGGGGGACGGGCCCTATCCGGGGCTGCGCGCCTTCGGCCAGTCCGACGGCCCGCTGTTCTTCGGCCGCGACCGCGAGATCCGTGATCTGCGCTCGCTGTGGCTCGCGAACCGGATGACGATCCTTTTCGGACCGTCCGGTGTCGGGAAATCGTCGCTGCTGAACGCCGGGGTGCTGAGCGAACTCGGCGACGAGGTCGACCGGCTGCCCGTGGGACGGGTGTTCCCCGCGCCGTTCGCCGAACCGGCCGCCGGCGGGAACCCCTTCACGTTCACGCTGCTGTCGTCCTGGAACCCGAGCGCGAGCCCCGAGGCGCTGCGCGACCTCACGATCCGCGAGTTCTTCCGCGACCGCCCGGGACGCGTCGACCAGTTCGACGACCCGCTGCCGTTCCTCATCGCGATCGACCAGTTCGAGGAGCTGTTCATGGCGCCGCCGCAGCTTTGGCGGCACCGCGACCACTTCGTCGACGACCTGTCCGCCGCGCTCGCCGACCAGCACGAGCTGCGGTTGCTGATCTCCGTCCGGGAGGACGCGGTCGCGGCGCTGCTGCCGTTCGAGCGCCGGCTGTCGCCGCCGCCGCGCCGCCGCCTCGCCGTCCGCGCCCTCACCGCCGACGCGGCGCTCAAGGCCGTCACGGGGCCGCTGCGGCGGACGTCCCGGACGTTCGCGCCCGGCGCCGCCGAGTACCTCGTGAACGACCTGCGCGCCGCGCGCCGCCCCGGCGGCGGCCCGGACGGACCCGACGGCCCGGCGGTCCTGGACGAGCTCGTCGAGCCCGTGCAGCTCCAGATCGTCTGCTCGACGCTGTGGGCGGCGCTGCCCGAGTCCGTCCGGACGATCACCGCCGAGGACGTCCGCGCCCACGGCGACCCCGACCGGTCCCTCGCCCGCTTCTACACCCGGACGGTCGCGGAGGTCGCCGCCGAGCACGGGATGCGGGAGGCCGAGCTGCGGGCGTGGATCGAGCGGAACCTCATCACCGACATGGGCACCCGGGGGATGGTGTGCGAGGGCGCCGGGGAGACCGCGGGCCTGCGCAACGAGGTCGTGCGGACGCTGGCGTCCCGGCACCTGCTGCGCGCCGAGCACCGGCTGAACGCCCGCTGGTACGAGCTGCAGCACGACCGGCTGATCGCGGCGATCCGGCAGGCGGAGCGGACGGCGGACGAGCCCGCCGACGCGGCGGAGCGGGAGCCGGACGCGCGGCTGCGGCTGCGCGCCGCGCACCGGGCGCTGGTCGTCGGGGCGACGGGCGACGCCGCGAACTGGGCGCGGCAGACGATCGAGGCGGCGGCCCGCAGCGCGGACCGGCGCACCGAGGCCGAGGGCCGGTACCTGCTGGGGCAGGTCGCCGGGCTGCGCGGGGACGTGGACGAGGCGCGGGCGCACTTCGGTGCGGCGATCGGCGTGTACGAGGCGCTGCGGGACGGCGCGGCGGTCGCCCGGGTGCTGACCGGCCTCGGCGACGTGCTGCTGGCGCGGGGGCGGGTGGAGGACGCGTTCGGCGAGTACGAGCAGGCGGTGCGGCGGCAGCCGTCCGATCTCGACTCGCTGGAGGGGTACGCCCGCGCGCTGTGGCATCTCGGGCGCCTCGCGGACGCCCGCAGCGCCTACGAGCGGATCCTCCAGCACGACCCGGGGAACGTGTCGGCGCTCGCCGCGCGCGGGGAGCTGCTGGCGGAGCTGCGGCAGCCGCGCGAGGCGATCGGCGACCTGGAGCGGGTCATCGCGCTCGGCCCCGACCCGTCCCGCCTGGAGGACCTGCGGTCCGCGCGCGCGCTCGCGCTCGCGCAGCTCGGCCGCGACGACGAGGCGGCCGAGGAGTTGCGGGCCGCCATCGAGGCCAACCCGCGCAACGCCCGGACGTACCTGCGCGGCGGCGAGGCGGAGTTCCTGCGCGGCCGCCCGGAGGAGGCCCTGGAGCTGCTGCGCGAGACGCGCCGCGTCAGCGACCCCGGTCTGCTCCCGTACCAGAGCGACGCCGCCGACGACCTGGAGCGCCGCATCTCCTCCCGCGGCTGACCCGTCACGGGGCCGAGCCGCCGACTCCGGCCGCGCCTTCCGCGCCTTCCGAGCCCTCTGAGCCGTCCGTCCCGCTCGAGCCGTTGCCGTCGGCGCTGCCGTTGCCGTCGGCGCTGCCGTCGGCCGGGCCGGGAATGTCGGGGGTCGGCTCGGTGCGGGCCGCCTGCCACAGGGACCGGTACTGGTCGACCCAGAAGGTGAACCAGCGTTCCGACTCGGCCCGGGTGATGCGGACGTGCATGCGGGACGTCGTCGACTCGCCGCCGAAGCCGTGCATCTCCGCGATGACGAGGCCGTCCCCGGCCTCCGGGTCGATGATCAGCAGGCTGAACCCGGGGTTGTAGGCCAGCAGCCGGTACCGGAAGGCGCCCTCGACCCGCCAGCCGCGCATGGCGCGCAGCCGGTCGAGGACGGTGCGCAGCGACGGCGCGAGGTACTGGAGCGGGAAGAACCGGGAGTCGTCGAGCTGCCAGGTCGCCATCGCGACGGCGGCCTCCCGGTCCGGGTCGAGCACGACGATCCGGAGGTCGCCGTCGCGGCGGGCGAGCACCCCGGTGCGGAGCGCGTCGCAGCGTTCGGGGGTGAGGAAGTTGATGGCGGACGGCGCGTACAGCCACACGGTGCGGGCGCGCCGCATCCGCCCGGCGACGTCCAGGTCGGCCAGGGAGTTGCGGTCGCCCAGGATCGTGTCGGCGGCGCCGCGGGCCGGGTCGGGCAGGGTGCTGCGGTAGACGAGCGCGGCGAGGGCCGCGAGCGCCACCGCCCACCGAACGTTCTCGGAGACGGCGTCGCCGATCACCGTCAGCACGGCGAGGACCAGCGCGAGCGCCGATATCGCGTACGCGTCGAGCTGCCGCAGCCACCGGACGTCCCGGGCCACCCTGCGCAGGGTCGCGCGCATCGACACCGCCTTCGTCGTGGTTCGCGTCGCTTATTTCGCCGGGGGTCGTTCCGGCCCTTCACCGTTCTATCGCGCGGCGCGGACGGAACGCACGGGGTTTCCCGGCGCCTCTTCCGCCGACCCCGATCGACCAGCGACTTTCCACTCATTCATCGTCGAACTTAATAAACATTGAAATCCAGCAGCATGTGGATTCATTGACACCTTTCATCTTTCGGAGTGCACTTCGGACAGCTCATCCGGATGAGACCCCCATCCCCCGCCGACGCGGGCGCCGCCCGTCCCACAAGGACCGGGCGTCCCCCCGGCGGCCCCTGGAAGGAGCGTCCCTGTGAGACACCAGACCGCGTTCGGGGCGGCGGCGCTCGCCGTCGGCCTCGCCGTGGCGATGTCCGCCCCCGCCGCAGGTGCCACCCGCACCGCCCCGGCGGCGCCGCAGCCCGACCCCCGCGCGCTCGCCGCCGCGTCCGCCGACCGCCTCGTCGCCGCGAAGCCCAAGGAGTTCCGCACGTCGCCGGACGAACGCGTCGTCCGGCGCGGCGTCACGTCCGGGCAGAACGGCCTCCAGCACGTCGCCTACGAGCGCGTCTACAAGGGCCTGCCCGTGCTGGGCGGCGACTTCGTCGTCACGACGAACAAGACCGGCGGCGTGCTCAGCACGTCCGTCGGGCAGGAGCGGCGCCTCGACGTCGCCACGAAACCCGGCATTCCGGCCGAGCAGGCGGCGAAGACCGCGCGGGCCCGCGTGGACGACGCCGCGAAGACGTCCGAACCGCGGCTGACGGTGCTCGCCGACGGCTCCGGGCGGCTCGTCTACGAGACCGTCGTCACCGGCACCGACGGCGGCGCCCCCACCCGGTTGCACGTGCTGGTGGACGCCCGCACCGGGAAGGTCGCGGACTCCTGGGACGACGTCCGCGACATCGCCGACGACCGCAGCTACTACCACGGCACCGTCGACGTCAGCACCGCCGCGCAGCAGATGACCGACCCGCAGCGGCCGGGCATCCGGTGCGGCGGGCAGAACGGCGGCACCTACACCGGCACCGACAGCGCGTGGGGCAACGGCGGCGGCCGCGACCTCGAGACCGCGTGCGTCGACGCCATGTACGCCGCCCAGAAGGAATGGGACATGCTCGGCTCCTGGCTCGGGCGCAACGGCATCGACGGCCGCGGCGGCGGGTTCCCGATCCGGGTCGGCCTCAACCAGGCCAACGCCTACTGGAACGGCTCGTTCACCAACTTCGGCCGCAACCAGGCCGGCACCCGGCAGGCCACCCCGTTCGACGTCGTCGCCCACGAGTTCGGGCACGCGATCTTCCAGGAGACGCCGGGCGGCTCCGGCGGCGGCGGCAACGAGAAGGGCGGGCTGAACGAGTCGGCGGGCGACATCTTCGGCGCGCTGACCGAGTACTACGCCGCCGAGTCCGCCACCTACGACGAGCCCGACTACCTCGTCGGCGAGGAGGTCGACCTCGTCGGGTCCGGCCCGATCCGCAACATGTACAACCCGCAGGCCAAGGGGCACCCCAACTGCTACTCGTCGTCCATCCCGAACACCGAGGTGCACGCGGCGGCGGGCCCGCAGAACCACTGGTTCTACCTGCTGGCCGAGGGCTCGAACCCGTCGGACGGGCCGAGCAGCCCGACGTGCAACGGTTCGTCCGTCACCGGGATCGGCATCGAGAAGGCCGGACAGATCTTCATGGGCGGCCTCAACCGCAAGACCTACTCCTGGACGCACGCCCGCGCGCGCGTCGAGACCGTCAACGCCGCCCTGGAACTCTTCCCCGGCTCCCCCGCCGAGTGCAACGCGGTGAAGGCGGCGTGGAGCGCGGTCAACGTGCCCCAGCAGTCCGGTGAGGCGTCCTGCGGCACGCAGCAGAACGACTTCTCCCTCACCGTCAGCCCCGGCACGGGCACCGGCGAGCCCGGCGGCACCGTCACCGCGACCGTGAACACCGCGACGACCGGCGGGAGCGCCCAGCGGGTCGCGCTGTCCGCGACGAGCAACCCCGCGGGCCCGACCGCGACGTTCGCGCCGTCCGCGGTGACGTCCGGGCAGTCGTCCACGATGACCGTGTCGATCCCCGCGGGCACCCCGGACGGGACGTACCGGCTCACCGTCCTCGGGCAGGGCACGGCCATCGAGCGCACCGCCGCGTTCACGCTCACCGTCGGCGACGGCGGGCCCGGCGGACCCGTCTTCGCCGACGACTTCGAGACCGACCGCGGCTGGACGGCGAACCCGAACGGCACCGACACCGCGACGGCCGGCCGGTTCGAGCGCGGCACCCCGCAGCCGACGTCCTGGTCCGGCGTCGACCTGCAGCTCGGCGCGTCCGGCGGGTCGAACGACCTGGTCACCGGCGCCGCCGGGACGGACGCGGGCTCGGGCGACGTCGACGGCGGCGTCACGTCCGTCCGGTCCCCCGCGATCGCCCTCCCCGACGGGACGCTCACGCTGTCGTTCGACTGGTACTTCGCGCACCTGAACAACAGCGCCTCCACCGACTACCTGCGCGTCTCGGTCGTCGGGCCGGGCGGCTCCCGTACGGTGCTGAACGAGACCGGGGCGGCCGCCAACCGCGCCGCGACCTGGCGGACGGCGACGCACGACCTGTCGGCGTACGCGGGCCAGACCGTCCGCATCGTCGTCGAGGCCGCCGACGCGTCCACCGCCAGCCTCGTCGAGGGCGCCGTCGACAACGTCGAGATCACCCGTTCCTGACCCCGCTCGCGGCCCGTGGCGGGACCCGTCCCGCCACGGGCCGCCCCTTCCCGGAGGCCCCCATGAAGATCACTGCGATGACGCTCGCGGCCGCCCTGGCCCTCACGGCGTTCGCGCCCGCGGCCGCGGCCGCCCCGCCCGCGACCACCGCCGCCGCACCGGACGTCCCCCTCGCCAACGTCAAGGCGCACCTGACGCGGTTCCAGAGCATCGCGAACGCCAACGGCGGCAACCGCGCCCACGGCACGTCCGGCTACCGCGCGTCCCTCGACTACGTGAAAGCCCAGCTCGACGCGGCCGGGTTCGACACGACCGTGCAGGCGTTCACCGCCCGCGGCGCCACCGGCTACAACCTCATCGCCGACTGGCCCGGCGGCGACCCCGGCGACGTCCTGATGATCGGCGCCCACCTCGACGGCGTCACCGCCGGGCCCGGCATCAACGACAACGGCTCCGGTTCCGCCGCGATCCTGGAGACCGCCCTCGCCGTCGCCCGCGCGGACCTCCAGCCCGGCAAGCACCTGCGTTTCGCCTGGTGGGGCGCCGAAGAACTCGGGCTCCTCGGCTCCACCCACTACGTCAACACCCTGCCGTCCGCCGAACGGCAGAAGATCGGCGGCTACCTGAACTTCGACATGGTCGGCTCACCGAACCCCGGCTACTTCGCCTACGACGGCGACGGCTCCAGCGGCCCCGGCGGCCCCGCCGGGTCCGCCCGCATCGAAACCGTCCTCCGCGAGCACTTCACCGCGATCGGCGTCCCCGTCCGCGACACCGCGTTCGACGGCCGCTCCGACTACGGGCCGTTCATCCGCGTCGGCATCCCCGCCGGCGGCCTGTTCACCGGCGCCGAAGGCCGCAAGACCGCCGAGGAGGCGCGCCTGTGGGGCGGGCAGGCCTACGCGCCCTACGACCGCTGCTACCACGCGTACTGCGACACCACCGCGAACATCGACGACACCGCCCTCGACCGCAACGCCGACGCGATCGCCCACGCCGTCTGGACGCTCGCCGGAACCGGCGGCGGCCCGCCGGACGGCGACGTCGTCTACTCCGACGGCCTCGAGACCGACCGCGGCTGGACCGCGAACCCGGACGGCACCGACACCGCCACCTCCGGCACGTTCGAGCGCGGCGCCCCGCAGCCGACGACCTGGTCCGGCGTGACCCTGCAGCCCGGCGCCGCGAGCGGCGCGAACGCGCTCGTCACCGGGGCGTCCGCCGGGAGCGGCGCGGGCGCGAACGATCTCGACGGCGGCACCACCAGCGTCCGGTCCGCCCCGATCGCCCTCCCCGACGGCACCCGCACCCTCACGTTCTCCTGGTTCCTCGCGCACCTGAACAACGCCTCGTCCGACGACCACCTGCGCGTCGCCGTCACCGGCCCGAACGGCTCCACGACCGTCCTCGACCGGCGCGGGACGGCCGCGAACGTCCCCGGCGCGTGGACCGCGCAGACCGCCGACGTGTCCGCGCACGCGGGCACGACCGTCCGCATCGTCGTCACCGCCGCCGACGCCGGCACCGCGAGCCTCGTCGAGGCCGGGGTCGACGACCTCGCCTTCCGCAAGTAGCCGCAGGTCGGCACAGGGTTTCAGTAGTTTCAGAAGGTTGTTTCACAAGGATTGAAAATCCAACACCGGCTGGACTCGTTGACACCGCGCACGCCCCCGCGATGTCCTTTTTGGGACGGCCCCCGGTCACGGCGCAGTCCGCGACGACGTCCACGATCCGAGGGCGGACACGACCGCACGTCCACCCCGCTCCGGGCGTGCGAGGAGCGCGGCCGACCCCCGCCCGGCCGCGCGGCGGGCCCCCCGTGTGCAGGGGCCCGCCCGAGGAAGGCCGTACGGGACGCATTCTCGGCCCGTCCCGTACGGCCTCCTTACCCCCGGGCCGCAGCGGATCCGGACCGCACGCGGCGCCCGCCGCGGGAACACCGCCTGGCGGCCCGCCGCCGAGGGTGGTGCAATGGACGCATGTGCCGCAGCATCAAGACGCTCCGCCCGCCGTTCACCGAGGACGCGACCGACGAGGACGTCCGGGCGGCCGCGCTCCAGTACGTCCGCAAGATCTCCGGGTTCCGCGCGCCCGCCGCGCACAACGCCGAGGCGTTCGACCGGGCCGTCGAGGAGATCGCCGCCAGCACGGCCCGTCTCCTGGAGACCCTGGAGGTCCGGGGCGCCCGAAGCGCCTGACGAACGCCGACGGCCCGCGCACCGGGGCGCGCGGGCCGTGTCGGGGTGTGCGCGTCAGTTCTTCTCGGCCGCGATCAGCTCCGCGATCTGGACGGTGTTGAGGGCGGCGCCCTTGCGGAGGTTGTCGCCGGAGCAGAACAGCGAGAGTCCGTTGTCCACGGTCTCGTCGCGGCGGATGCGGCCCACGTAGGTGGGGTCCTGCCCGGCCGCCTGCAGGGGCGTGGGGACGTCGGTCAGCTCGACGCCCGGGGCGCCGGCGAGGAGCTCGGCGGCGCGCTCGGGGCTGAGGGGCCGCGCGAAGCGGGCGTTCACCTGCAGCGAGTGGCCGGTGAACACCGGCACCCGGACGCACGTGCCCGAGACCTTGAGGTCCGGGATCTCGAGGATCTTGCGGCTCTCGTTGCGGAGCTTCTGCTCCTCGTCCGTCTCGTTCAGCCCGTCGTCCACGATCGAACCGGCCATCGCCAGGACGTTGAACGCGATCGGGCGGACGTACACGTTCGGCTCGGGGAACTGGACCGCGGAGCCGTCGTGGGTGAGCCTGTCGGCGTTCTCGACGACCTTGCGGCTCTGCTCGTGCAGCTCCGACACGCCCGCGAGGCCGCTGCCCGACACCGCCTGGTACGTCGAGACGACGAGGGCCTCGAGGCCCGCCTCGGCGTGCAGGGGACGCAGCACCGGCATCGCCGCCATCGTGGTGCAGTTCGGGTTGGCGATGATGCCCTTCGGCCGGTTCGCGGCGGCGTGCGGGTTGACCTCGGACACCACGAGGGGGACGTCCGGGTCCAGCCGCCAGGCGGACGAGTTGTCGACGACGACGGCCCCGGCGGCGGCGACCTTCGGCGCGAGTTCCTTCGAGGAGCCCTTGCCGGCGGAGAACAGGACGATGTCGAGGCCCGCGTAGTCGGCCGTGGCGGCGTCCTCGACGGTGACCTCGCCGTCCCCCCACGGCAGCTTGCGCCCGGCGGACCGCGCGGACGCGAACAGGCGCAGCTCGTCCACCGGGAAGGCGCGTTCCGCGAGGATCTCCCGCATCACGCTCCCGACCTGGCCGGTGGCCCCGACGATCCCGATTCTCATGCGACTCCCTACGATCGCTTGACCTGCGTCTCAGCCATTCACCCTACGCAACGCCGCCAAGTGGCGTTCCTCCCCCTACCGGACCAGGGCGGTCTCAGGGGCGAATCAGGGCGAATCCGGATGTCAGGTTCGGCTCTGCGTGGGCATGATCGAGGTATGGACATGGAGAAGAGCACCGCAGGCAAGACGCTCAGACGAACGCACGAGGGGCGCCTCATCGCGGGCGTGTGCGCGGGCACCGGACGGTTCCTGGGCGTGGACCCCAACATCGTCCGGCTCGGGCTCGCCGTCTTCACGCTGTTCGGCGGCGCCGGCATCGCCCTCTACGTGCTCGGCTGGCTGCTGATGCCCGACGAGGGCGCGCCGAAGTCGATCGCCGAGGACCTCGCGAAGAAGGCCGGCGACTCCCCGGCGTTCCAGGACGCCGTCCGCAAGGCGAAGGACGCCGTCAACACCAAGCGGCAGAAGACCTCCGCCTAAGAGGCGGGGGCCGAACTGCGGGCGTCGTCGCCCGCCTTGGCGACGACGGACGCCGCGTGCGTGATCGCCGCACCGCGGACCTGGTTCCACGACAGGGTGAGCATCGCGGCGGCCGACAGGCCGAGGACGCCCGCGAGCGCCACCACGGTCTGGGGGCCGAGCACCTCGGCGACGGCCCCGCCGACCAGGATGCCCAGCCCCTGACCCGCGAGGATGCCGGACTGCGCCAGGCCGAACGCCTGGCCCCGTCCGCTCGGCGGCACCGCGGCGACGAACGCCGCGTTCGCCGCGAGCTGGTACGCGCTGCCCACGCCCGACAGCGCCCACAGCAGCAGCACCGCCCACAGCGGCGGCTGCAACCCCGCCCCGACGAGCGGCAGGCACGCCAGCATCGCCATCCACCCCATCGACCGCAGCCGGCTCGCCGGGCGGACGAACCGGCTGTACAGGAACGCGCCGACCACCATGCCCGTCGGCATCGCCGACATCAGCAGCCCGACCGTCACCGGGCTGTCGTCGAACGTCGCCGCGTACGGGGCGGCGAGGCCCTCGGGGATCGTGTAGAACGCGCACAGCCACGCGAACGACACGAGCGAGCGCAGCGTCGGGTCGCCGAACACCAGGCGGGCGCCGTCCCGCATGCCGCGCCACAGGCCGAGCGACTGCGCGTCCCGCCGCTTCGGCGCCGGGCGGCGCCGCAGGCCCCCGACGAGGATGACCGCGGACGCGCCGAACGTGAGGGCGTTGAGGGCGAGGGCCTCCCGGGCGCCGACCGCCGCGACGATCGCGCCGCCCGCCAGGAACCCCAGCATCTGCGTGACCTGGTGGGTGATGTTGTTGATCGCCGTCCCGGCGACGAACCGGTCGCCCTCCAGGACGTCCGGGAGGACCGCCGCGCGCGCCGCCGTGAACGGCGTCCCCAGCAGCACCGTGAGGAACACCAGGACGCACAGCGCCCCTAACGGCAGCGCCAGCACGGCCATCAGCGCGACCAGCACCGCCCGCAGCACATCGCAGACGATCATCACGGTGCGGCGCGGGAACACGTCGGCGAGGCCCGACAGGAGAGGGCCGCCGAGGATCGGCGGCAGGTACGTCAGCGCGTAGGTGGCGGCGGTGAGCAGCGCGTTGCCGGTGCGCTCGTACACCAGGACGGCCAGCGCCACCTGCGCGAGCTGGTCACCGATGAACGACAGCGCCTGCGCCAGCCAAAGCGCGCGGAACTCCCGCACCGCGAAGACCTCACGGTAGGTCGCCTGCGCCTCCGGCGGGCGGCGGTGCCTGCCGGTCCGTCTCTGCCTTCCCGCCACGCGCGCTCCAGGTCGGGCCGTCCCGGGTTGGACGACACCCCTATTAACTCACGCTGTGTGGCAGTTATGTGACCTACAGTGCCCGATTGCTGTGACTTATTCGCGATCAGTAGCCCAGGTCGTGCAACCTGTCATCGTCGATTCCGAAATGATGGGCGATCTCATGGACCACGGTGATCCGCACCTCATCCACCACATCCTCCTCCGTATCGCAGATCCGGAGGATCTCCCTGCGGTAGATCGAAATGTGATCGGGCAGGACACCGCCGTACCAGTCCCCCCGTTCGGTTAGGGGTACGCCTTGGTAAAGACCGAGCAGCCCGTCCTCGGGCGCGTCATCCTCGACGACGATGACGACGTTGCGCATGTGGGCGGTCAGCTCGGGCGGGATGTTGTCGAGGGCCTCGCCCACCAGGTCCTCGAACGCCTCACGCGACAACTCGATCACACCGGCCATTCTGCTCGACAGGAAGGGGACCCGTGCCCAAGGTCCGCGCCGCGATGGCCCAGACCGGTTCCCGGCTCGGCTCCGGCCTCCGCCGCCTCGGCGGCTCCCCCGCAGCCCGCCGCGCCCGCACCGCCCTCGCCCCCGCCGCCCGCCGCGCCGCCGCGGGCGCCCGCCGTACCGGACGCGCGCTCCGCAGCCGCCCGTCCCGCGTCCTGTACGTCGTCCTCGCCGGCCTCGCCGCCGGATACCTCGGCCTGCTGCTCGGCGGCCGCGTCGTCACCCCCGTCGGCCCCACGAACGTCCAGCTCGCCCTCCAGCCGTCCCTGCACGGCGGGACGTCCCTCGAACTGCCGCCCATCGGGGCCCTGCGGCTCGACACGCACTGGGGGCCGCTCGCCCTCGAGGCCAAGCTCACCGAGGTCCGCCCCGACGAGGCGCAGCGGCTCATCGAGGACGACGTCGAACTGACCCGGGTCACCGACCAGATCGCCGACCAGCTCCGCGTCGGCGTCAAGGACCTGCTCGTCCGCGCCGCCGTCCTCGCCCTCGCCGCGAGCTTCATCGCGACGCTCGTCCTGTTCCGGTCGTGGCGGCGCGCCCTCCTCGGCATGGGCTCGGCCGCCGCCGGCATGGCCGCCGTCCTCGCGCTGACGTGGTCGACGTTCAACCCGCGCGCGATCAGCGAACCGCGCTACACCGGCCTGCTCGCGAACGCCCCGCAGGTCGTCGGCGACGCCCAGAACCTCGTCGACCGCTTCTCCGCCTACCGCGAGCAGCTCGCCAAGCTCGTCGGCAACGTCTCCGAGCTGTACGCGACGACGTCCACGCTGCCGGTGTACGAGCCCGACCCGTCCACGATCCGGGTCCTGCACGTCTCCGACATCCACCTCAACCCGGCGGCGTGGAACGTCATCGACTCGGTCGCCACGCAGTTCCAGGTGGACTTCGTCATCGACAGCGGCGACCTCATGGACCACGGCAGCGAGGCCGAGAACGAGTTCGCGAACTCCATCGAGGACCTCGACGTCCCCTACGTGTACGTCCGCGGCAACCACGACTCCGCGGAGACCGCCGAGGCCGTCGCCGAGCAGGACAACGCGATCGTCCTGGACGACGAGACCCGCGAGGTCGAGGGCCTGCGCGTGTACGGCGTCGGCGACCCCCGGTTCACCCCCGACAAGTCCACCCGCGACGACCACGTGGGCGGCGGGCAGCTCTACGCGCAGGGCGCCGTCCTCGCCGAGAAGCTCCGCGAGGCCCGGGCGAACCCGGACATCGCCGTCGTCCACGACCCCACCGAGGGCAAGGCGTTCTCCGGGCTGACCCCGCTCGTCCTGTCCGGGCACACCCACAAGCGTTCGACGGAGCTCCTCCCGACCGGCACCCGCCTGTCCGTGCAGGGCTCCACCGGCGCCGCCGGGCTGCGCGGCCTCGAACACGAGGAGCCCACGCCGTTCGAACTGTCCGTCCTGTACTTCAACCGTTCCAGCAAGCGCCTGCAGGGCTGGGACGACCTGCGCCTCGGCGGCCTCGGCCTCACCTCCGCCCAGATCGAGCGGCAACTCGAACCCGATCCGGACCGGGCGATCCAGCCGCGCCCGCCCGCGATCGCGCCGCCGTCCTCCCCGATCTCCCCGTTCCCGTCCGAATGGCCGTCCGACTGGCCGTCCCGCACCCCGTCCCCGCCGCCCTCACCGTCCCCGTTCGGCGCCTCGCCCCGCACGTCCGACCCTGGAGGGGGATAACCGTTTGTGCGGCGGCCCACGTTGTCCCCTACACTTGTCACGGTCGAGCGGCGCACGCGCCGCGCCACCGGGCCCCCTTCGTCTAGCGGCCTAGGACGCCGCCCTTTCAAGGCGGTAGCGCCGGTTCGAATCCGGTAGGGGGTACCACATGTTCCGGTCGGCAGTGGGCTGACGCGGTCGAGGCGACGCCGGGGACTGGTCGTCCTCGGTCGAGGTCCGGCCCGTGAACGCCGCCCGAAGCGGGCCGCGCTTCCTTTGTCACCCCTGCCGCCGCGCGCGAGGGTCGCAGGTCACCCCCGGGCCGTCTCCCCATTCGGGAGCGCATCGGCCTTGGGCTCTTCGGAGGGGGCGTTCTCCAAGATCTCGGACGGACTCTCCATACGGATCTTCTTCAGATCGAGAAAACCGTACATGCTGGGGCAGTACAGTTTGAACAATGGACAGATGGGAAGACCGTTCGACCCCGGGCACAAGAACTTCTTGAGTCCGCATGTTCTCGCCATGGTTCACGGCCGCTCTGGCTCACGACTCGTCATCCGAGTCCTCCTCGGCCGCGCAGCACGCCGGTCGAAGATCGATCGGGTAACCATGCGGGCATAGGACTACGGAAGGCGGATCACTGCGCGGATTCGACATGAAATCATGGTCGCACTCCGCCCGATCTCTGTCGAGCTTCGCGAAGACGCTTCCGGTGCCGGAATTCGTCGTGCACGATCCAGCCGACCTGGAAGATCGTGAATATGAGGCCGAGCGTGGTCGCCGCCCAGCGCCAGCTCTGCTCGGCACCCGTCAGCGGGTCGTCGCCGTAACGGGCCGGTGGTGCGGCCGCGAGCGACAGCGCGAAAGCCAGCGTCGCGATACCGGCGTTGTAAGAGATCTGCACGAACCGCTGGCTGCGGCGCCAGAGGGCGACATGGCGGCGCTGGACCTCCGCCCGGACGCGCTCGTCGACGTCCTCCGGAAGCTGGTTGATCCGCCCCCAGGAAAGGGCCTCGTCCCGGCTGTAAAGCTTGCTGCGGGAACGAAAACCTACCTGTAGGGACAGGGTGAAGAGGCCGCCCGCCAGCAGCAGAAAGAAGATTGCCGCGCCCGCCCACCGGAATGAGCCTGGCCCCTGGCCGACACTGGCCAGCAGAGCGATAGAGAAACCGGCCAGCAGGGGTGTCGCCACCCCGGTTCGTATGTCCGTCGCCGCAGGCTGGCCGAATTCTCCCGGCGACGCCCACTGCACCGGCGTTTCCGGTACGCCTTCCCGTGGTTCGGGCATGATATCGATTATTCCAGATAGACGCCGTTGGCGGGGCGGAGACAGAGGGGGCGGCATGCGGCGACTCGTTCTGCGTGCGGTGGACGGCACCGGCGATGCCGCCTGGACCTGGGAGCTGCTGTCCGGCGGCGCAAGAATCGCCACCACGCGGGTCGAGCTGGACAGCGATTGGCGCCGGGAACCCTTCAATGATCTTTCGGGTCACCTCAGTCGCTACAGCGTTTCCGGATTCGGTGCCGCGCATCTGCGGGAACTGCTCGACGATCTCGGAACCTGGATCACCGCGAAGGTGCTCGGCCCCGGCCTGGCGGCCGAGCTCGCCGCGCGGCCGCCCACCGGCGTCACCGTCGACCTCGCCCCCGGCCTGCACCGGCTGCTGGCGGCTCCGCTGGAGCTCGCCCAGGTGGCCGGGCGTTCCCTCGCCTCGCTCGGAGTGACCTTCGGCTTCCGGGTCGGCGGCGGCGGGCCGGCGCACACGACACCGCCGGCGACCAAGATGCTGGCGGTCTTCCCCCTTCCCTCCGATATCGCCGAGCTCGGGCTGCGGGCGGAGCGCCTGGCCCTGCAATCGATCGCCGCACGCGCGGCGGCGGCTCACCTGCCCGTGTCCTTGACGTGCCTGCAGTACGGCGTCACTCGCGAGACCCTTCGCGAGCTCCTCGCGGAGGAGGAGTTCGACGTCGTTCACTTCGGCGGGCACGGCGCGCGGGACGGGCTCGTGCTCGCCGACGACACCGGCGCGCGGGACCTCGTCACCGCCGACGAGCTCGGCTCGATGCTCGAACCCCAGCGGGGCCGGGTGCGGCTCCTCGTCCTCGGTGCCTGCGACACCGGCGCCAACCAGGCCGCCCGGCTGATCGGCCGGCTCCACGACGGCGCGGCGCGGGACGTGCCGCCTCCGGAGCCGGGCACGCAGGGGGTGGCGGTGCGGCTCGCCCGGAGCCTGGACACGGTCGTCGTCGCCATGCGCTTCGCCGTCGACGACTCCTTCGCCCGCCACTACGCGACCGCTTTCTACGAGGGCCTGCTGCTGGAGGGCCGGTCCGTCGAGGAGGCATACGGGAACGCGCTGCGCGGGGCTCGCGACTCGGTCCACGACGACGCGCTCGGCCTGCTCGCCGAGTTCACGCCCGTCCTGTACTCCCCGGCCGGCGCCGACCTCCGCATCGGAGCGGGCGCCGCGCCGACCGCCGCGCCGCCGACCGCCGGCCCGGCCGTCTTCGTCGGGCGGGCCGACGAGCTGCGCCGCATGTCGGTACTGCTCCGCCCGCGCGGCGCCGTCCGTTCGGCCGTCCTGACCGGTGGACACGGCGTCGGGAAGACCGCCTGCGCCGACGAGTTCACCGACGCCGCCCGCGGGCTGTTCGAACGCATCGTAAGCGTGACGCTCGCCGAGGGCGACGCCCCGGACGTCCTGGAGGAGCCGCTCGGCGGGTGGCGGGAGGCCGCACGCACGCTCCGGGAGCGGCGGTTCCTCATCGTCGTCGACGGGATCGACCGGGTCATGCACGATGGTCGTCTTCCGGAGTCGTGGCGCAAGACGGTCGAGCTGCTCACCGGGCACGGTGGAGCGTCCCGTGCGGTCCTGACCTCCCGCCTGCCCGTCGAGGGCGTGGACCTGACGATCGGTGTCGGTGGGCTGTCCGCCACGGAGGTGCTGCTGCTCGCGGCGGAGCTGCCGAGGCTCGGCGGCGTCGTCCAGGAGCTGGCGGACGGCGAGGAGGAACTCTCCGCTCTGCAGACGGAGCTGACCGCCCTGGTCGACGGCACCGACAGGAGTCCCGGTGCCATGGCCGTCCTCGACGCCGTCGGCGCCGACCTCGGGCTGAAGGAGGCGCTCGCGGAACTGCGCCGTATCGCGCGAGGCGACTTGAACAGGGGCGAGCCGGCATGGCGGCCCGCGGTGGAGGCCGCCCGGTGGGCGGCGCGGGTCACCGCCGGACTGGACGCGCGAGAACGCTCGCTCGCCACGCTCATCGCGGTCTCCGCCACGTTGCAGGAGGCGATCACGACGGCGGAGATCGAGGAGGCCTGGCCGCAGTGGTGGCGGGTGAGGGACGACGGTGGCGACGGCGAGGTGCCCGAGTTCCCGGCGGAGGGCCTGCTCGCCCGGGGCGTCGCCGTCGAAACCGCCACGGGATGGCAGCTCGTCCCGTTCGCGGGCGAGTTGCTGCGGGCCGGCGGGGCTCGATCGGGGCGGAGGCGCACCCTCCCAGAGCCCACGGCGCCGCAGGAGGAACCCCCGCCAGAGGTCCCGGAGGGCAGCTGGGACAGGTACCTTCCGGTCAGCCTGGAGCTCATCGAGGAGGGTCGGTCCGAGGAGGCGCTGCGGCTGCTGTGCACGGCGGTGGACGCGGGCGTCACGTCGGCGGGCGAGCTGCGGCCGTTCTGGATCGCCGCCCGGCTGTGGCGGCCCGACGACGGCGGGCGGGAGGGCCTCCTCGTCGCGCTGGCCACCGCGCTCACGACCGGATCGCCCCTCGACCGGCGTGCGCGTCTGGCGGACCTCTACGCACAGGCGGCGGACGAACCAGATATCTCGGCCTTCATCGGGCTGTTCCTCCTGAACCTCCTTCTGGAACTCCACGATCACGACGCGTACGACGGGCTTTCCTCCGAGGTCGCGGCGGCGCTGGAAGGGGCCGGCCGAGACCGGACTTACGCGGACCGGCTCGGCCAGCTGAACGCCCGCCGCCTCCTCGCTCTGGGCGACGCGGAGGAGGCGCTTTCCCGCGCGGGCGCGATCGCCGACACCGGCGAGGACGGCCGGCGCGACCTCCACCCGGTGGCGGAGCTCACGCGTGCGCGCACGCTGGAAGAGGCACTGGAGACGGCGATGTCGGCGTGCGCCCTTCTGCATCGCTGGGACGAGTCGCTCAGGTACACGGACCGGCTGCTGCTGCTCCGGGCGCGGCGCCGCGCCCCGCTGAGCGCGATGACCACGCCGACGCTGCAGAAGGCGCAGGCCCTGGCCGCGCTGGGACGCCTCGACGAGGCCGAGGCCCTCCTCGACGGTGCGCAGCGGATCGCGGCGACCACCGATGACGTCGACGGGAACTACCGGGCGATCGTCGCGCGCACGGCGGTGGACGCGCTGCGGGGCCGTTTCGCCGACATGTCCAGGTTCCACGAGACATCGCTCGCCATCGGTTACGCCGGCGACCTCGATTCGCTGATCATCGGCAACCTGCATCTCCAGGCGTGCGCCGCGCACATGGCGATCCTCTTCGCGCGCGTACCGGAGACCGAGCAGCACCATACGCCGATGGAAGAGGACGACGCGATGCTCCGCTTCGGCTTCGCGTGCGCCCATCTGCTGGCCGGCGTGGTGCTGCACGGCATGTCGTCCCCCGACCTGGCCGCACGACCGCTGGAGGAGTACGGCTGGCTCCTGGACGACCTGCTCGACGAGGTCGCGGACCCCGCGGAGATCGACTTGGCCTGGATCGCCGACCGCCTGCCCGCACCGGACGGACGGAGGCCGCCGTTCCTCAAGCTGGTGCGTCGCTCGGCCCGCACGGAGGAGAGGCTCGCGGAAGCCCAGAACCGGCTCACCGAAGCGCTGTCGGCACTGCGGGCGGAGAGCGAGCGGGCGAGCCGGGAGAGGAGAGAGGACGTCGAAGCGGCGCGCCGGGAACTCGCACCGGTCTTCGAGGCCGTCATCGCGGCCGCCGGCGGTGACCGGGAGGCGCGCGACGCCCTCGAAGAACTTTGCGAACTCTGGGACGACGACCCGGAAGCCCGTCCCTGGGCCGCCGCCTTCCGGCTGCTCGCCGACCGCCGGGACGCGTCGGCGCTGCCCGGCATCGTCGATGAGAGAGCCCTGCTGATCCTCGTGCCGCTCCTCAAGGAGCTGCGCCCGCCGGGCCTGTCCTTGGAGTGACGACGCGGTGGCGCCCGCCGCGCTGACCGGCGCGGACCCGGGCGGGGCGTGGTCGCCCCGCCCGGGTCGGTCGCCGGGGTCAGGCCGCTCGCCGGGCCGCAGCGACGGTGACCGTCGCCTCACGGGCCACGCCGTTGACCCTCACCGCGATCTTCACCGTGCCGGGGCGCAGTCCCGTCAGCTTCCCGGTGGACGGGTCGAACGCGGCGACGTGCCACCGGCGGGCGTCGTCCGGATCGCCGATGTGCAGGGTCGGCGAGCCGCTCCAGTCGGCGCTCATCGGGTACGCCAGCGGCATGTCCCGGTCGTTCTGCCGCACGGTGACCGTGACGTCGCCGGACGCGCCGGGACGGACGGACGGGGGCGCCGCGAGCGTCAGCTCGTCCACGTGCGGGCGCACCTCGGCCTTGAGCCACTGCGGGCCGCCGGCGTGCGGGTCGCGGCGGGTGCGGGCGATGTCGAGCGGGGACGGCGGGGTCACGCCGAACATCGTCCAGCCGGAGAAGCCGCCGTCGGCGGGGGCCGCCGCGGCGCCCTTGCCCGAGTTGCCGTTGACGAACGACGGGACGCCGTCCACCCGGGACGCGTGGAACACGCCGACGTGGGCGTTGACCACGGCCGCGCCCTTGCCCGACTCGGCGCGGAACTCCGCCAGCCACTCCTCGAGCATCGCCGCCTCCTTGCGGTCGGAGAGCTGGCTGTTCTTGGACGGCAGCGGGTCCCGGGCCGGGTGGTGGCCGAACACGACGACCGAGCCGATCGAGCGGTCGCGGCGCGCGTCGTCCAGGGCGGTGCGCAGCATGCGGATCTGGTCGAAGGAGCTGGTGCGGTAGGTGCCGGTGGACGAGTCCAGCAGGACGAACCGGGTGCCCTTGTGGTCGAACGTCCGGGACGGCTCGCCGAACGCCTTCCGGAAGTTGTCGATGGTGCCGGGGCCGTAGATCTCGTGGTTGCCGGGGACGTAGTGGTACGGCAGTTTCCCGCCGAGTTCCTCGTCGAGGATGCGCTTGGCGAGCGCGAAGTCGGCCTCGGTGCCGGTGTCGACGAAGTCGCCGTTGATGACGAGGAAGTCGGGCTTGGCGGCGAGCACCTCCCGGAGGGTGCGGCGGGCGCGCTGGACGTAGACGCTGTCGGGGTTCGCCGCGACGAACTGGGCGTCCGACAGCACCGCGAACCGCCACCGTTCGCCGTTCACCGTGCCGTCGCGGATCACCATCGGGTCGGCGGGGGCGCGCTGCGCGGGCGGCGTCTCCACGGACGGCGGCACCTTCGCGACGAAGTCGTCGATGAGGACCTCGCCGGTGTACTGCCGGCTCGCGGACGTCTCGATCGTGTAGAAGCGGTTCACCCGGATCGGGTACGCGACTGAGGCGGGCACCTTCATCTCGAGGTAGCGCCACCCCTCCCACGTGATGTACGGGCCGTACAGCGAGTACGTCTGGTCGTTGGCGTCGGTGATGGTGAACGCCGTCCATTCGCCCTTGCCGTGGCCGTACACCCAGGCGCCGAGGGCCTGCGGCTGGCCCTCGATCTCGATGGGCTTCGGCGGGTACGCGTACGCGGTTCGGGTCGCGGTCGACTTGGTGAAGTCGTACGACAGCCGGAGTCCGGCGCCGGTGCGGCCGTCGGCGACCGGTTCGACCGCGCCGGATCCGCGCGCCGTGCCGAACCGCCACGCGTCGCCGTCGTCGAACGTCGCGATCGTCCGCTGGTCGAGGCCGACGCTGATCGGGACGGTCGTCTTGTGGCCCCCGACCTCGATCGTGACGAGCGTGGACCCGGACGCCTTGCGCGGCGACACCGCGAACGAGCCGCCCGCGCCGGGCTTGATGTCCAGCAGGGACGTGTCGTAGGTGAGCTTCGTGTCGGACGGCTCGATCGGCGCGGTGAAGCCCTGCCCGTCGAAGCCGACGACGCCGAAGGCGCCGGTGCCGTCCGGTCCGGAGATCGTCACCCGGTCGGTGGTGGCGCCGATGCGGGCGAGGTCGCCGAGCACGGTCAGCGTGACCTTGCCGCGGGCGCGCCCGTCGACGGCGTGCACGGTGATGTCGCCGGCGCGGCGGGCGCGGAACACGCCGTCGCGGGTGACGCGGCCCTGCGGTCCGGCCGCGATCCAGCGCGGGTCGCCCTCGGCGGGGCCCTGGGCCTCGTCGTGGCCGCGCGCGACGAGCCTGCGGGTCAGCCCGGGGAACACGCGGTCGGGACGGCCGCCGCGGGTCGGGCCCACGCCGGGCGCGTCGGCGGGGTCGGCGGCGGGCTCCACCCAGAAGCCCTTCAGCTTCCCGCTGCCCTCGGCGAACAGCCCGATGCCGTTGGGGGTGGGGCGTTCCGCGCCGTCGGACGGCTGGTTCTCGACCTGGCCGCGGGCCTGGCCGGGCTCGCGCGCCAGCAGCGTCGAGGAGCCGCCGCCGTCGAGGTTGACGGCGTTGTGCGCGCCGGCCTCCTTCATCAGCGCGCCCATCTCCGCCAGCGTCACGCCCCGGCTGTCGATCTGGCGGCCGTCCACGGTCATGAGGATCATGCGGCG
Source organism: Actinomadura sediminis (assembly GCF_042675525.1). Classification (NCBI taxonomy): domain Bacteria; kingdom Bacillati; phylum Actinomycetota; class Actinomycetes; order Streptosporangiales; family Thermomonosporaceae; genus Actinomadura; species Actinomadura sediminis. The sequence goes on along the minus strand of NZ_JBHTJA010000093.1, from coordinate 929 downwards.
GCCGTCCGCGCTGAACCCCACGGCGGTGCGGGGGTGCTGTGCCGGGTCGCTGATCGCGGGGACCTGCCCGTCGCGGACGAGGACCTGGTTGCCGCCGACGGCGAACTCCGCGTCCTTCGCGGACGAGCGGGCCTTGTAGGCCATCGTCACGGGGTCGCCGGGTTTGAGCGTGCGCAGCAGGTCGCCGCCCGCCTCCCGGCCGAGCAGGACGAACCCGTCGTCGGGGATCGTGCCGTCGCCGGGGGCGTCGTCCACCGAGACGACCTTGCCGTCCAGGACGAGGACCTCGGTGACGCGCTGCGCGCCGTCGGCGAGGGAGCGGCCCCGGGTGGCGGTGCCCCACATCGAGGTGAACGCGCCGATGCCGTCCTTCTTGACCCGGGAGGCGTTGAACTGGTCGAGGGTCGCCTTGCGGCCGCCGGGCAGGGTGAGTTCGCCCTCCAGCAGCATGTCGGCGATCTGCCCCAGCCCGTCGACGTTGACTCCGGCGGTCTTGGTGGACCAGCCGGGGACGGCCGACTTGACCAGCTTCCCGTCGTCGACGGCCGCGCCGTTGGCGGCGCCGGTGTTGTTGATGTCGAAGAAGTCGCCGTTCACCCCGGCGATGGCGCCCGCCCGTGCCGCCTGCTCGGACAGCGGCGCGGTGGACGCGACCGGGCCCGGGGACAGGTAGTCGGCCCGGACGGGCGCGCCGAGGTCGACGTTGATCTGGTCGGCGCGCAGCCAGCCCTTGGCGTCCAGCCGGTCGAACGAGGTGAGGACGGTGCCGGGCGCCACCGGGCGCCGCATCCGCTCGGTCTCCAGCGCCGCGCCGGTGGCGGCGGCGCGGCCGCCGGGCAGCAGCAGCCGGTCCACCTCGCGGACGAGGGGCGAGGACGGGTCGGGGGGCGCGCCGGGCCGGCGCCGCGGCCTCGGCGGCGCGGCGGGCG
>NZ_JBHTJA010000092.1:0-28319 GCF_042675525.1 Actinomadura sediminis | reverse complement strand
CGACGTGCGCGCCGACCCCGCCGGTCCCGCCGGTGATCAGCACCGTGCCGCGGGGGCCGCCCGGCCGGGCCGGCGGGGCCGCCGGCGGCCGCGCCCGCACGAGCCGCGGCGCGTACAGGCCGGCGGGCCGTGCGGCGAGCCGGTCCTCGGCGGTCCCGCCGGCGAGCACGTCGATCACCTGGCGGACGGTGGTCCGGTCGGGCGCGGCGGGCACGTCGAGGACGCCGCCCCACATGTCGGGGGCGTCCAGGGCCAGCACCGTCCCGATGCCCGAGACGACGGCCTGCATCGGGTCGAGGTGCCCGGCGTCCGGTCCCGTCCCCGGCGCGGCGGCCGCGTTCCTGGTCGCGCACCACAGCCGGACGGGCCTCGTCCCGTCGCCGTCCGGTGCCGCGAGCACGTGCAGCGCCCGGACGAGCGTCACCGTGGACAGCACGCCCCGGGACAGCTCGGGAAGGTCCGGGTCGGGGCGGCCGTCCAGGGCGAGCAGGGACAGGACGCCCGCGGGGGCGTCGCCGGCGAGCGCGTCCGCGAGCAGCCGGGCGACCGCTTCGGGGTCGTCGCCCGCCGTGGGGACCGGCACGATCCGGGCGCCGGCGGCGGCCAGCCCGGCGACCAGGACATCCGCCCCCTCCGGTGCCGCCGCGCCGTCCCGTCCGGGCTCGGGTACGGCGACCAGCCAGGTGCCCGGCAGGCCCGCCGCGGGTTCGGCCGTCACCGGGCGCCATTCCACCCGGTACCGCCAGCCCGCCACCCGGGCGTCGTCCCGCGACCGGCTCCACCACGACGACAGGGCCGGGAGGACGGCGTCCACCGCGTCGTGCCCGACGCCCAGCGTCCGGGCCAGGGCGGGGCCGTCCCCGGCGGCGACGTGCTCCCAGAACTCCCCGCCCGGATGCTCGGGCGCGGGCGGCGCGGCGGGCTCCTCGACCGTCCAGTAGTGCCGGTGGTCGAACGCGTACGTGGGGAGCGGGACGCGGCGGCCGTCCGCGCAGCCGCCGGCCCAGCCGGGCAGCATGCCGCGGACGTGCAGTTCGGCCATGGCGGCGAGCAGCCGCTCCGGGCCGCCGTCGCCGCGCCGCAGCGTCCCGGTGACCACCGCGTCGCGGCCGGCGTCCTCCAGCGTCTCCTGCATCCCCATCGAGACGACCGGGTGCGGTCCGACCTCGATGAACGCGGCGTACCCGGCGTCGGCGAGAGTGCGCACCGCGCCCTCGAACCCGACGGTCCGGCGCAAATTCTCGTACCAGTACTCGGGGCCCAGCACGTCCGGCGTCCCGGTGGAGACCCACTCCCCGGTCACCGTGGACAGCAGCGGCAGCCGCCCGGGGCACGGGCGGACGGGCGCGAGGTCGGCCAACAGGCGGTCCCGCAGCGGCTCGACGAGCGACGAGTGGGACGCGTAGTCCACCGGCACGCGGTTGACGCGGACGCCCTCGGCGGCCAGCTCGGCGAGCAGGGCGTCCAGCTCGACCGCGTCGCCGGACACCACCACCGAGCCGGGCCCGTTCACCGCCGCGACGGACAGGCCGCCGGGGCCCGCGGCCAGCCGGTCCCGCACCCGGTCGGCGGGCAGCGCCACCGCGCCCATCCCGCCGTGGCCCGCGAGCAGGTCCGCGATGGCGCGGGAGCGCAGCGCCACGACGCGCGCGCCGTCGTCGAGGGCGAGCAGGCCCGCCACGCAGGCCGCCGCGATCTCCCCCTGGGAGTGGCCGACCACCGCGTCCGGCCGGACGCCGCCCGCCTCCCACTCGGCCGCGAGCGCCACCATGACCGCCCACAGCACCGGCTGGACGACGTCGACCCGCTCGAGCGGGTCCGGCGACGGGTCGCGCAGGACGTCCGTCAGCTTCCAGTCCACGAACGGGGCGAGCGCCTGCTCGCACTCCGCGATCCGCCGGGCGAACTCCGGCGCGGCGTCCAGGAGCGCGGCCGCCATGCCGGGCCACTGCGCCCCCTGCCCGGGGAACACGAACACGGTGCGTCCGTCCAGGTCGGCGACCCCGGTGACGACTCCGTCGCCGGACGTCCCGGCCGCGACGTGGCCGACGCCCGCCAGCAGCTCGCCGCGGTCCCGGCCCACCACGACGGCGCGGTGTTCGAACGCCGCCCGGGTCCGCGCCAGCGAGAACCCCACGTCCGCCGGGGCGAGCCCGGGCCGGTCGCCGAGGTGCGCCAGCAGCCGCGTCGCCTGCCCGCGGAGCGCGCGGGACGAGCGCGCCGACAGCGGCCACGCGACGGCGGCCGGGGCGGGACGCCCGGCGGGCGGCGGGGCGCCCCCCGCGGGTTCGCGGGGAGCCTCCTCCAGGATCACGTGCGCGTTGGTCCCGCTCGCGCCGAACGAGGACACCCCGGAGCGGCGCGGCCGCTCCCCGGCGGGCCACGCGCGCGGCTCGGTGAGCAGCTCGACGGCGCCGGCGGACCAGTCGACCTGCCGGGTCGGCTCCGTCACGTGCAGGGTGCGCGGCAGCGTCCCGCGCCGCATCGCCTCCACCATCTTGATCACCCCGGCGATGCCGGCCGCGGCCTGCGCGTGCCCGAGGTTCGACTTGATCGATCCCAGCCACAGCGGACGGTCCGCGGGCCGGTCCCGCCCGTAGGTCTCCAGCAGCGCCTGCGCCTCGATCGGGTCGCCCAGCACCGTCCCGGTGCCGTGCGCCTCCACCGCGTCCACCTCGTCGGCCGTCACCCGCGCCGCCGCGAGCGCCTCCTCGATGACCCGCACCTGCGCGGGCCCGCTGGGGGCCATCAGCCCGTTGGACGCCCCGTCCTGGTTCAGCGCCGAACCCCGGACCAGCGCCAGCACCTCGTGGCCGAGGCGCCGCGCCCGCGACAGCCGCTCCAGCGCCAGCACGCCGACGCCCTCCGACCAGCCGACGCCGCCGGCGTCCGCGGAGAACGAGCGGCACCGGCCGTCCCGGGACAGGCCGCGCTGCCGGGAGAACTCGATGAACATGCCCGGCGTGCCCATCACCGCGGCGCCGCCGGCCAGCGCCAGCGAGCACTCCCCGGCCCGCAGCGCCCGGACCGCCAGATGCAGCGCCACCAGCGCCGACGAGCACGCCGTGTCCACCGTCACCGCCGGGCCCTCCAGCCCGAACGCGTACGCGACCCGGCCGGAGGCCATGCTGCCGGCGCCCCCGGACTCGGCGTAGTCGTGGTACATCAGGCCGGTGAACACCCCGGTCGCGCTGCCCCGCACCGTCCCGGCGAGCCCGGCCCGCTCCAGCGCCTCCCAGGACACCTCCAGCAGCAGCCGGTGCTGAGGGTCGGTCCGCTCGGCCTCGTTCGGTGACAGCCCGAAGAATCCCGCGTCGAACCGGCCGGCGTCGTGCAGGAAGCCGCCCTCGCGGACGTAGAACCGGCCGGGCGTGCCGGGTTCGGGGTCGTACAGCCCGTCGACGTCCCAGCCGCGGTCGTGCGGGAACGCGCCGACGGCGTCCCGGCCCTCGTCGACCAGGCGCCACAGGTCCCCGGGCGAGGTCACCCCGCCCGGGTAGCGGCAGGCCATGCCGACGATCGCGATCGGCTCGGCGTCGCGCTCCTCGACCTCCCGCAGCCGGTGGCGCGTCCGGCGCAGGTCCGCGGTGGCGCGCCGGAGATAGTCGCGGAGCCTGTCGTTGCGGTCGTCATCGGCCATCGGTCCTCCACCTGCTGGTTCCGGTCAGGAGGCGCCAAGTTCGGCGTCGAGGACGCCGAACAGCTCCTCATCGCTGGCGTCCAGGAGTTCCCCGTCGTCGCCGGCCCCGGCCGGGGCGTCCGGTGACGACCCGGCGTCCGCCCGCCGCTCCCGCCATCGCCGCAGCAGCGCCTCCAGGCGGGCGGTGATCCGGGCGTGCGCCGGGGTCTCCCCCGCGACGCCGGTCAGGGCGTCCTCGAGGCGGTCCGCCGCGGCCAGGACGCCCGCGGCCGGGTCGGCGTCGCCGGACCCGATCCGCCCGGCCAGGTACGCGGCGAGCGCGACCGCGTTCGGCTGGTCGAAGGCCAGCGTGGCCGGCAGCCGCAGCCCCGTGGCGGCGCCGAGGGCGTTGCGCAGCTCCACCGCCGCGAGCGAGTCGAACCCGAGTTCCTGGAACGCGCGGCCGGGTTCGATCCGCTCCGGGCCGTCGTGCCCCAGGACGGCCGCGACGCGGGCCCGCACGAAGGCCAGGATCTCCCGTTCCCGCTCGTCCTCCGGGACGGCGGCCATCCGCTCCCGCCATCCCGTGTCCGCGTCCGCCGGGCCGGGACCGCCGCTCGCACCGGCGCGCGGCGGCGGACGGCGGACGAGGCCGCGCAGCAGCGGCGGCACCCCGTCCGGCCGGTCCCGCAGCGCCACCGGGTCGAGCCGCAGCGGGACGAGCAGCGGGTCGCGGCCGCCCCGCAGCGCGCGGTCGAACAGTTCGAGCCCCTCCTCGGCGGGCATGGGCGGCAGTCCGAGCCGCCGCAGCCGGCGCGTCCCCGCCTCGTCCAGCAGCGCGCCCATCCCGGCGTCGCCGGACCACATCCCCCAGGCCAGCGACGTCGCGGGCAGCCCGTGCGCCGCCCGGTGCGCGGCGAGACCGTCGAGGAAGGCGTTCGCCGCCGCGTAGTTCGCCTGGCCCGCACCGAGCAGCAGCCCCGCCGCCGAGGAGAACAGCACGAACGCCGACACGTCCTCGTCCCGCGTCAGCTCGTGCAGGTGCCAGGCGGCGTGCGCCTTGGCGCGCAGGACCGTCTCCACCCGCTCCGGGGTGAAGGCGGCGAGGACGCCGTTGTCCACGACGCCCGCGGCGTGGACCACCATCGTCAGGGGGCCGCGCGGCGCGGCGAGCAGGTCGCGGACCGCGTCCCGGTCGGACACGTCGCACGCGACGATGCGGACCCGGGCGCCGTGCGCCTCCAGTTCCGCGCGCAGCTCGTCCGCGCCCGGCGCGGCGGGTCCGCGCCTGCTGGTGAGCAGGAGGTCCCGGGCGCCGTGCCGGGCCACCAGCCGGCGCGCCACGAGCGCGCCGAGGCCGCCCGTCCCACCGGTGATCAGGACGGTCCCGTCCGGTGCGGGGGCCGTGCCGTCCGCCGCGTCCTCGCCCGCCGGGTCCTCGCCGGTGCCGTCGTCCGCCAGCCCGGGGACGAGCAGGCGGCCCTCGCGCACCGCCAGTTCGGGCTCGCCCAGCGCGACGGCCTTGGCGATCGCCCGCCGGGAGGCCGGCGCCCCGTCCAGGTCGAGCAGCGCGATCCGCCCGGGATGTTCGGCGGCGGCGGCGCGCAGCAGCCCCCAGAGCGCGGCGCCCGCGAGGTCGGCGACGTCCTCGCCCGGCAGCGCGGCGACCGCGCCCCGGGTCACCGCCATCAGGCGGGACGCCGACCACCGCTCGTCCTCCAGCCAGGACCGCAGCCGGTCCAGGACACCGGACACCGCGTCCGACAGCCGCTCCGGCACCTTCTCCTCGGTCCCGTCCGCCAGGGTGCACGGCAGCAGGACCGTCGCAGGCGGGCCGTCGCCGCCCGGCGCGGTCAGGTCCAGCGGCCCCCCGGCGCCCGGCACGTCACCGAGCCCCGGCTCGGCGACCGCCCACGTCCCCGGCGCCGCGTCCGGGGCGGCGCCGGGCGGCGCCGCCCAGACCAGGCGCAGCAGCCGCGCGCGGCCGGCCGCGGGCGTCCCGGCGAGCCGGCCGGCGGAGATCCTGCGGGCCGTGACCGACCCGACCGACGCGACGGGCGCGCCCTCCGCGTCCCACAGGCGCACCGACACGCCGTCCGGGCCGTCCGGAACGACGCTCACCCGCACCTGCGACGCCCCGGCGGCCCGGAGCACCGCGCCCGACCAGGCGAACGGGATCCAGACCCCGTCCGGCTCCTCCGGGGACGGTGCGCCGCCGGCGCCGAGACGCGCGTGGAACGCGGCGTCGAGCAATGCCGGGTGCAGCCCGAACGACTCCGCCTCGCGGACGTGGTCCGGCGGCAACGCCACCTCGGCGAGCAGCTCGTCGCCATGCCGCCACGCGGCCCGCAGCCCCCGGAAGGCGGGGCCGTAGCCGTAACCGTGCTCGGCCAGCCGCTCGTACACGCCGTCCAGCGGCAGCGGCTCCGCGCCCTCCGGCGGCCAGGCGCCGAGACGCTCCGCCCCGGCGGTGCCGTGGTCGGGCTCGACCGTCCCCTCGGCGTGCAGCGTCCACGGTTCCGCGGGCCCGCCGCCCGCCGGGCGGGAGTGCACGGTGACGCGGCGGCGGCGCGCGTCGTCGGCCTCCGCCACCGTGACCTGGAGGTCGACACCGCCGTCCTCCGGCACGGTCAGCGGCGCGGCCAGCGTGAGTTCCGCCAGGGCCGGGCAGTCCGCCTCCCGTCCGGCGCGCAGCGCCAGCTCCACGAAGCCGGTGCCCGGGAACAGGACGGCACCCAGCACCCGGTGGTCGGCCAGCCAGGGATGGGCGTCCAGCGTCAAGGTGCCCGTCAGGAGCACGCCACCGGATCCGGCCAGCGCCACGGCATCGGGCAGCAGGGGGTGCCCCGCCCGCGTGTCCGCCGCGTCGGCCTCCATCCAGAAGCGGCGGCGCTGGAACGGGTACGTCGGCAGATCCACGTGCCGCGCGGTCGGCGTCCCGGCGAACTCCCGGCGGTCGAGTTCGACGCCGCGCGTCCACAGGTGTGCCATGCCGCGCGCGAACGCCGCGCGCTCACGTCCCTCCTTGTCCGCGAGCGGGACGAACGCCGCGTCGCCGTCCTCGGACAAGCAGTGCGGCCCGGTGGCCGACAACACGGCCGAAGGCCCCACCTCAACAAACGTGCGAACACCCTCACCTTCAAGGGTCCGGACGGCATCGGCGAACCGCACCGTCTCACGCACATTACGCAGCCAATACCCCGGGTCGACGAGCTCCTCATCGGCCCGCTCGCCCGTCACCGTCGACACCAGCGGAATGGTCGGCGGATGGAAGGTGACCGAGGCCAGAACCTCGGCATACTCCTCGAGCATCGGCTCCATCTGCGCCGAATGGAACGCGTGGGAAACCTTCAAGGGGGTGGTCTTGCGGCCCCGGTCCTTCCACTCGGCCGCCACCCGAGCCACCGCGTCCTCATCCCCCGACAGCACCACCGAAGAAGGACCATTCACCGCCGCCACTTCCACCCCGGACGGCAGAACGAGTTCGTCCTCGGACGCCTGCACGGCGACCATCGCCCCACCCGCAGGCAAGGCGCCCATCAACGAAGCACGCGCCCGCACCACCCGGCAGGCGTCCTCCAGGGACCACACCCCCGCCACATGGGCGGCGGTCACCTCACCGATCGAATGACCCGCCACAAAATCCGGGACCACACCCCACGACTCGACCAACCGGAACAACGCCACCTCGAACGCGAACAGACCACACTGCGCATACTCCGTCCGATCCAGCAGCTCCGGGTGCTCCCACACCACCTCCCGCAACCCCGGGAAATGCCCGCACACCTCCTCGAACGCCTCCGCGAACACCGGAAACGCCTCGGACAACCCACGACCCATCCCCGCCCGCTGCGCGCCCTGACCGGAGAACACCACCGCCGAACGGCCTGCGGTTTCCCGGCCGGTCACCACCGCCTGGTCGTGCTCGCCGCCGGCGAGGGCCCGTAGTCCGCGCAGCGCAGACGCGGGCCCGTCCGCCACCACGACGGCGCGGTGGTCGAAGGTCGCCCTGGCCGTGGCCGATGTGAAGGCCAGGTCGGGGACGTGCGGCGCGCTCTCGCGTTCCAAGGCGTCCGCGAGCCGCGCGCCCATGGCGCGGAGCGCGTCGTCGTTCCGTGCCGACACGGCGACGAGAACGGCCGTGTCGGTGGCCGGCGCGCCCGCCGGCTCGTGCCCGGGCTCCTGTTCGGGTTCCGGAGCCTCCTCGACGATCAGGTGCGCGTTGGTGCCGCTGATCCCGAACGACGACACCCCCGCACGCCGCACCCGCCCCGTCTCCGGCCACGCACAATCCTCCGTGACCAGCTCCACCGCCCCCGACGACCAATCCACCTCACCCGACGGCTCATCCACATGCAACGTCCGCGGAACCACACCCCGCCGCAACGCCAGCACCATCTTGATCACACCCGCCACACCCGCGGCCGCCTGCGTGTGCCCCAGATTCGACTTCACCGAACCCAGCAACAACGCACGATCCCGATCCCGCCCATAAACCCCCTGCAACGCCTGCACCTCGATCGGATCACCCAACCGCGTGCCCGTCCCATGCCCCTCCACCACATCCACATCGGACGGCGACAATCCGGCGTCCGCCAGCGCCTCGCGCATCACGCGCTGCTGCGACGGGCCGTTCGGGGTGGAGATGCTGCTGCTGGCGCCGTCCTGGTTCACCGCCGACCCGCGCAACACCGCGAGGACGCGGCGGCCGTTGCGCCGCGCGTCCGACAACCGCTCCAGCACCAGCATGCCGACGCCCTCCGACCAGCCCACGCCGTCGGCGGCCGACGCGTACGCCTTGCAGCGGCCGTCCGGCGCCAGGCCCCGCTGCCGGGAGAAGAGCACGAAGCTGTCGGGGGTCGCCATGACGGTGACGCCGCCGGCCAGCGCCAGCGAGCACTCGCCGCGCCGCAGCGACTGCACCGCCAGATGCAGCGCCACCAGCGACGACGAGCACGCCGTGTCCACCGTCACCGCCGGGCCCTCCAGCCCGAACGTGTACGCGACACGGCCGGACACCAGGCTGCCCGCGCTGCCGTGGCCCGCGTAGCCGTCGAGGGCGGCCGGGATCCGGGGCACGTGCGTCCCGTAGTCGTGGTACATGACGCCCGCGAAGACGCCGGTGTCGCCGCCTCGCAGGGACGCCGGGTCGATGCGCGCGTCCTCGAACGCCTCCCACGAGGTCTCGAGCAGGAGCCGCTGCTGCGGATCCATCGCGAGGGCCTCGCGCGGGCCGATCCCGAAGAAGTCCGCGTCGAAGTCCGCGGCGTCGTGCAGGAACCCGCCCTCGCGCACGTACGCGGTGCCGCTGTGCGAGGGGTCGGGATGGTAGAGGCCGTCCAGGTCCCAGCCGCGGTCGCGGGGGAACCCCGAGACGGCGTCCGCGCCGTCCGCCACGAGCCGCCACAGCCCGGCGGGGCCGGTGGCGCCGCCCGGGAAGCGGCAGCCCATGCCGGTGATCGCGATGGGCTCGCGCGCCCGCCGCTCCGCGTCGGCCAGCCGGCGGCGGGTCTCGCGCAGCTCCCCGGTCGCGCGGCGAAGGTAGTCGACCAGCCGTGCCTCGTCCGTCATCCCGCTCACCCTCCGCCCGGTCCCGGCGCCGTCACCGGCGGCGCGCGGCCAGCGCCTCCAGCTCGGACACCGCCGCGGCCGGGCTCGGCGTCGCCAGCAGGTCGTCGCGGACGCGGCCGGCCCCCTCCCGGAACGCCGGATCGTCCAGGAGCTTCGCCAGCCGATCCTGCAGCGTCTCCGGGGAGAGCTCGTCCGGCGCGAGCGAGAGCGCCGCGTTCCGTTCCGCCAGCCGTTCCGCCATGATCGGCTCGCCCCAGATGTTGCCGGGGACGGCGAGTTGCGGGACGCCGTGCGTGATGGCCGTGCCCATCGTCCCGGCGCCGAGATGGTGGACGATCGCGGCGCAGCTCGGCAGCAGCGCGTCGAGCGGCACGAAGTCGACGAGTCGCACGTTGTCCGGCAGGTCGGTGTCGCCGCCGAGCTGCTCGGGGGTGAGCGTGGCGACGACCTCGACGTCCAGTTCGGCCGCCGCGCGCACCAGGTCCGCGACCGGGGTGCCGCTCAGTTCGACGCTGCGGCCGGTGACACCGAAGGTGAGGCACACGCGGCGCCGCGCGGGCGGCTCGCGCAGCCAGTCCGGCATGCTCGCCGGGCCGTTGTAGGGGACGTACCGCACCGGAAGCGTCGGCAGGTCGAGGGGGACGCGCATCCAGGACGGCAGCGGGTCGATGGTGAGCTGCCCGGTCACCGCCTCCTCGTCGAACCCGCCACCGAACGGCTCCAGCCGCGCGGCCAGCCAGTCCCCCATCGGGTCGTCGCCGGGGCCGCCGGGAGCGTCCGCGCCCAGCTCGTGGAACAGCGCGCGCATCCGCCCGAAGTGGTCGAGGCCGAACAGCATGCGGGCGTGCGCGGCGCCGGTGGCGCGGGCGACCACCGGGCCGACGTAGGTCAGCGCGTCCCAGATGACGAGGTCGGGCCGCCACCAGCGCGCGTACTCCACCAGGTCGTCCAGCATCCGCTGGTCGGCCTGGTATTCGGAGATGAAGGTCGAGTAGAGGCCGAGCGCGCCCCGGACGTAGTCGAGGGTGAGCTTCTCGGGCCTGGTCTCGGCGATGTCGAAGCCCATGCGGTAGGGGGTGCCGTCGTCGGGCAGGTCGTCGAGGGCCTTGGCGTCGGCGGCCCAGTCGATCTCGGTGCCGACGCTGACGGCCGGCAGCCCGGCCCGGACGATGTCGTCGTGGATGTTCGGGCGGCTGGCGACGCACACCTCGTGTCCGGCGCCGCGCAACGCCCAGGCGAGGGGAACCATGTTGTACATGTGAGTGCCGGCCGGAAAGGTCGTGAAAAGGACACGCACGGGTCACTCCAAGCCGTGAGGCGTTCGCGGGACGATGCGCGTCCGACGCTACGGCCGGAGGGTCGGACGCCCCACCCCTAGCGGCCCCTTACGCCCCCTTACGCGCGCGCGGTGCGGGTCCCGGTGCGGTGGCCCGGATCCGGCCGACCCTCCATGTACAGATGTATAAGACGTTGGTATAGTTACAGAGTGTCCCGTGGTCGAAGACTCACATCGACGGTCCCGGCGCCCGCCCACCGGGCGGGCCGCACTCCCCGCAACCCGGCGACGGCCTCGCCGCCCCATGACAAGGAGGACCGGCGTGGCGCTCCCATGGACGGTGCCGCCCCTCCCACCCGCCCGACGGCCTCCCCGCCCGACGCCACCGGCCGTCCACCGCACGGCGGCGGAGGTGCCGGCGTGATGCCGTCGGGACGGATTCTTCGATTCGACGGCATCCGGGGCCGGGGCCTCATCGCCCCGGAGGAGGGCGGCGCCCCGCTCCCGCTGCGCGCGGAGGACCTGCGGCACGAGAAGTACCACTTCGCGCCCGGCACCCGTGTCCACTACGAGCTGGTGCACGACGGCGACCGGCCGCGGGCCTCGAACGTCACCCTCGCCGACGCCGAGGCGACCCTCTACCTGCTGCCGACCGATCCCGAGCGCGCCCCGGACCAGGGCGTGATGTCACGCGCCGAGTTCCTGACCGAGGTGACCGAGCTGATCATCACGTCCGCGCCCACGCTCAACGCCGAACAGATCGTCGAACTGCGCGCGCGCCTCACCCGGTTCGCGCAGGCGCGCCGCTGGGTCGGGCCTTGAGACGGCCGGACGGCGGGCCCGGACGCTCAGGCCGTGTCGTCGGTGAGCTCCATCGGCACCCGGGCCGGCAGCTCCGACCGCTTGTTGATCTCGAGCTTGCGGTACACGCGCGTCAGGTGCTGCTCCACGGTGCTCTCGGTGACGTACAGCTTGCGGGCGATCTCCCGGTTGGTCATGCCGCGCGCCGCGTGCGTCGCGACCCGGCGTTCGGCACCGCTGAGTTTCTCCAGACCGGCGGCGCCCGCCTCCTCCGCGGGCGCCATGTCCGGCAGCAGCCGCTCGTACAGCGCGTCCGCACCGCACGCCTCGGCGAGCTGCAGGGTGTGCCGCGCCATCATGCGCGCCCGGCCGACCTCGCCGATCGCGCTCCGGGCACGGCCGAGATCGGCGTAGGTCAGCGCCAGCTCGTACCGGGCGCCGCAGTCCTGGAACGCCTCGGCCGCCTTCCCCAGCAGCGCCAGCCGCTCCTTCATCGCGGTGGTGGTGTGGGCCAGCACCCGCCAGGAGATCCCGCGGATCCGCTTCTCGCCCGGCCCGGTCAGCGCGAGCTGCTCCCGGACGAGCTCCCGGGCGCCGTCCACCCGGGAGATCCGCAGGTAGACCTGGGCCAGGTCGCTGCGCCAGGGCACGATGGACGGCCGGTCCAGGCCCCACTCGGCGGCCAGCCAGCCCGCCGCCTGGAAGTCGCTCAGCGCCGCGTGGAACCGGTCGGTCGCCAGGAAGTGCGTGCCGCGCGCGTGCAGGAGCTGCAGCCAGAAACGGGTCCGCCGGGCGCCGTCCGGTATCTCCTGCCTGAGCAGGCGGCGCACCTCGGCCTCGTCGCCGCGCCCGGTGCCGGCGAGGATCAGCTTCGACAGCGGCGAGACGATCGCGACTCCCCAGCCCTGGGCGGGCAGCGCGTCCAGGGCGGCGCGGGCGTGCCGCTCGACCGCGGCCAGGTCGCCCCGGTGCCAGGCGATCTCCGCCTCCACGTCGAGCAGGACCGCCCGCCAGGTGACGTCGGCCTCCTCCAGCAGGAGCCGGCACCAGAACCTGGCGCGGTCGATGCGTCCCGCCCGCAGGAGCTGGTGCATCGCGTAGATCACGACGTCGGGCGCCGCGTCGTTCACCTGGCAGCTCTGCAGGGTGAGCTCCGCGCCGTCGACCGCCTCCCCCTCCGCGGCGCGCGTCCGGGCCGGGCGGCGCCCGCCCCCCGCGGCCGCGGTCTGCACCGCGCCGCCGTGGTTCGCGCCGCCGTTCACACCGCCGCCGTTCGCGTCGCCGTTCACGCCGCCGTTCGCGGCGCTCCCGGCTCTCCCCCGGTCGCGGGCGTGTCCGCCGCCGGCGACCGCGACCCGCCCGACGGCCGCCGCCTCCGCCGGGCGTCCGGCGGCCTCACGGAACGTTCCGTTCCGGGCGGCGGGAACGTGCGCGCCGCCCGGCTCCGGCCCGACGGGCGGACCGGCCGCGTCCGGCTCCGCGGCGCGCAGGCGCGCGGCGATCTCCGGATGCCAGCCGCGCAGCCACTCGATCGTCATCCACCGTTCCATGGCGTCCGAGGGGTCCGCCGGGTCGGTGAGGCGGGCCAGCACGGCCGCGGCGTCCGCGGACCGCCCGAACCAGGCCAGCGACCTGACCAGCAGCAGCGACTCCCGCGTCCCGAGATGGCCGCCCGCGTCGGCGGCCAGCAGCGCGTCCAGGCGGTGCGCCACGGCGGCGGCCCGGACCCGCCACTGGGTCCGGACGAGGGCCGCCGTCAGCGACGCGGCCTTCGCCTCGGGGAGCCGCGCCTGCAGCGCCAGCTCCAGGCAGTCGATCGCCCGCCGGGTGTTGTCCCGGGCGATCTCCTGCCGGGCGCCGTTCTCCAGTATCGGCACCGAATGCGTCTCCGGCGCGGATCCGGCGGCCACCAGGTGCGCGGACGTCTCGACGTCCGGGGCGTCGTCCTCGCGCAGCACGTCGGCGACGGCCCGGTGCAGCGCGCCGCCCTCCTCGGCCGACAGGTCCTCCAGGACCGCGGCGAGCGCCCGCGGGTGCCGGAAGCCGTGCCCCTCCATCAGGCCGTCGCGTTCCAGCCGCTCCAGTGCCGCGGTGACCGCGGCGGCCTCCAGGTCCAGAACCCGCGCGATCCGGTTCCGTTCCGCGGAAGCGCCCAGCACGGCGGCGGCGCGGGCGGTGCGCAGGGCGGTCTCGTCGCAGCGCTGGAGGCAGGTCTGCATCGCGTGGGCGAACGCGCCGGCGACGGCCGGGGCCGACCTGCGTCCCCGGGACCGGGCGGACTCGGCGCGGTGGTCCTCCACGAGCGCGGTGACCAGCAGCGGGTTGCCGCCGCTGAGCCGGTACACCGCCTCCGCCAGCTCGTCGTCCGGCGGCGCCGGCAGCCGGGCGGCGAGCCACCCGGCCACCTCCCCGGCGGTGAGCGGGCGCAGTTCGATCCCCCGGAAGTACGGCCTGCGGGCCAGCTCCACTTGGAGTTCCCGCTTGTCGCGGTCGACCGGCACCCGCTGGTTCAGCACGATCAGCACCCGCGCGGCCCCGATGCGCCGATGCAGCGACAGGAGCGTCTGCAAGGACTCGGCGTCCGCCAGGTGGACGTCGTCCACGGCGATCACCAGCGGCCGGCTCCGGGCCAGGCCCAGGAGCACCGAGCACGCCTTCTGCATCAGCCGCACCGGCGAACCGCCGTTCGCACCGGTCGCGGCGGCGTCCACCCAGCAGTCGACGTCGGCCGCATGCTCCGCGGGCAGTTCGGCGCTGTAGAAGAGCTGCCCGATCACCCCCATCCGGACACCGTGCTCGGCGGCCGAGCCGACCGCGCTGAGCAGCAGCGCCCCCGAGCGCATGACATGCTCGGCGAATCGGTAAAGGAGCTCTGTTTTCCCGACCGCCACGCCCCCGCTGACCAGGACCACTCGCCCCTGGCCGCGGCTGCTTTCCTCGTAGATCGTTTTCAGTTCATCTAGAATTACGTCGCGTTCAAAAGTTCCCATGATCCCCGTGAACAGTCGCGACCACACAACCTCGAGAGCGAGAGTACCCGACTCATATACATATGTCTAGATAGGAATATACATCTGTCTACATGCCCCAAAGTCGATGGCGGGCATGCCGGATCGCCCCTGGTGGGCGCCGCATTGGACGTACCGTCCATATAGCGCGCCGACATGTCGACCGGATGAGCGCTAAATTACGCGCGAGTAGGAGAATCGGCCGATCGGCGCCGGAGCCCGATCGCTCCTGCCAGGCACCCGGCCCGTGAACCGCCGCGGCCACCGGCCCGCCGCGGCGGGCGAACAGCCGGAAACCGAACGATGTCACACAATGGCAAAACGCGCGACGCGATCGTTTCGGCCCTCCCCTTTTTACCGGAACACGGTGAGGGACCGAAAAGCGCCCATACCCCGGTCGGCGGGGGGCGACGCCCCCAGGGCCCGCTCCCGCCAAATCAGATGACGGCTACAAACGGGACATTACGGCCCACGCTTGCAGGCACCGAGCGTCAGGAGGCCGTTACCGCAACGACCCTTCGGTGAGGTCCATAACGTATCGGCCGTACTGCGAGTTGCCCATCGCCGCGCCAAGGCGATAACACGCGTCGCCGTCGATGAACCCCATCCGGAGCGCGACCTCCTCGATGCAGGCCACCTTCAGGCCCTGCCGTTCCTCGAGCATCCGCACGTACAACCCCGCCTGCAGCAACGACTCGGGGGTGCCGGTGTCGAGCCAGGCGAATCCCCGGCCGAGGTCCACGACACGCGCGCGGCCGCGTTCCATGTAGACCCTGTTGACGTCGGTGATCTCCAGCTCGCCGCGCGCCGACGGCCGGACGTTCTTGGCGATGTCCACCACCTCGCCGTCGTAGAAGTACAGGCCCGTGACCGCGCGGTTCGCGCGCGGCACGGCCGGTTTCTCCTCCAGCGAGACCAGCCTGCCCCGCTCGTCCACCTCGGCGACGCCGTGCCGCTCCGGGTCCGGGACCCGGTAACCGAACAGCACGCATCCCTGGACGTCCCGGGCGTTCTCCCGGAGGACCCGCTGAAGTTCGGCCCCGTGGAAGATGTTGTCGCCGAGCACCAGCGCCACCGGCCCCGCGCCGATGTGCTCCGCCCCGATGACGAGCGCCTCGGCGATGCCGGCCGGCCGCTCCTGCACCGCGTAGCCGATGGCGATGCCGAGCTGCGACCCGTCGCCCAGCAGCCGGCGGAAGTGCGGGACGTCGTGGGGCGTGGAGATCAGCAGGATGTCCCGCACTCCGGCGAGCATGAGCACGGCGAGCGGGTAGTAGATCATCGGCTTGTCGCCGACGGGCAGGAGCTGTTTGGAGACCGGGAGGGTCATCGGGTGCAACCGCGTGCCCGAACCGCCGGCCAGGATGACGCCCTTCATGCGCATTCCCCAAGTCGTGTCGTTCGCGTTCACCACTGCGCGCCGCGCGGCGGCGCCGCCGACGTCCAGGAGCGGGACGGGCGGTGCCGCGGGGCCGCGCCGGGCGAGGCCGTCCGCCAGTTCGCCGCGCGGCCGGCGCGCCGCTCCGGCACGGCGTCCGCCCGGCCGCGCAGGACCTTCAGCAGCACGACGGTGAGCGCGGCGATGTGTTCGGGGTCCGGTTCGCCGCGCACGATCCGCACCAGGGGCGGTCCGGCCGCCGTCCCGCCGGCCGCCTCCGCCGGGGGCGTCGGGGAGGTCACGTCGGCGGGTTGCCGTGCTTGCGGGACGGCAGGCTCGCGTGCTTCGCGCGCAGCGTCGCGAACGCGTCGATCAGGACCGCCCGCGTGTCCGCGGGATCGATGACGTCGTCCACCAGACCGCGCTCGGCGGCGTAGTAGGGATGCATCAGTTCCTGCCGGTACTCCTTGACACGCCGCGCCCGGACCTCGTCCGGGTCGTCCGCCGCCGCGATCTCCCGGCGGAACACCACCTCCGCCGCGCCCTCGGCGCCCATGACCGCGATCTCGTTGGCCGGCCAGGCGAACGACAGGTCGGCGCCGATCGAGCGCGAGTCCATCACGATGTAGGCGCCGCCGTACGCCTTCCGCAGGATGAGCTGGACGCGCGGCACCGTGGCGTTGCAGTACGCGTACAGCAGCTTGGCACCGTGCCGGATGATCCCGTCGTGCTCCTGGTCCCGGCCCGGCAGGAACCCCGGCACGTCGACGAGCGTGGCGAGCGGGATGCTGAACGCGTCGCACATCTGGACGAACCGGGCGCCCTTCTCGGACGCTCGGATGTCCAGGACCCCCGCCAGATGGGACGGCTGGTTCGCCACGATCCCGACGACCTCGCCGCCGAGCCGGGCGAGCGCGCACACCAGGTTCGGCGCCCATCCGGCGTGCACCTCGAAGCAGTCGCCGTCGTCCACGATCTCGGCGATCACCTCGCGCACGTCGTAGGCGCGGCTCGGCTCGGACGGGACCAGCCGCGCCAGCGCGTCCGTGCGGCGGTCCACCGGATCGGCGGGCGCGACGGCGGGCGGCAGCTCGCGGTTGTTGGAGGGCAGCAGCGACAGCAGGTAGCGCACCTCCGCCAGGCATTCCGCCTCGTCGTCGCAGACCGCCATCGCCGCTCCGGAGGCGCCGCCGTGCACGTCGGCGCCGCCGAGCTCCTCATGGGTGATCTCCTCGCCCGTGACCGACCGGACGACGTCCGGCCCCGTGACGTACATCTGGGAGGTGCCGCGGACCATGAAGGTGAAGTCGGTCAGCGCGGGCGAGTAGGCCGCGCCTCCCGCGCACGGCCCGAGAATGACGCTGATCTGCGGGATCACCCCGGACGCCCGCACGTTGCGGCGGAAGATGCCGCCGTAGCCGGCGAGGGCGGTGACGCCCTCCTGGATCCGGGCCCCGGCGCCGTCGCTCAGGCCGATCAGCGGCGCCCCGGCGGCCTCGGCGAGGTCCATCAGCTTGTGGATCTTCTCCGCGTGCGCCTCGCCCAGCGAGCCGCCGAAGATCCGGAAGTCGTGCGCGTAGACGAAGACCTTCCGGCCGTCGATCTCGCCCCACCCCGTCACCACGCCGTCGGTGTAGGGGCGCCGGTTCTCCAGCCCGAATCCCTGCGCCCGGTGCCGCCGGAGTCCTTCGATCTCCCGGAAGGTGCCCGGATCGAACAGCGCGTCCAGGCGTTCGCGCACGGTGAGCTTCCCCTTGTCGTGCTGGGCCCGGGTCGCGCGCGGCGACGGCCCGTCCACCGCCTCCCGTTTGGCCGCGTGCAGTTCCGCGACCCCGGACGATGGCTCGACCGTGTCGACCGCTTCTGCGGATGGCGCCATGCCGCACCCCATGCGCTAGGTTGATCATCCGGCTCCCAGTGTCGCCGCGTGCACGGCGGCATGGCCAGCGGCCCGGGCCCCTAACTCGCGCCGGACCGGTCTAGGGGTGCGCTAGGGGTTGGGCCGCCCGCGAAGTCGTCGCGACAATCACGGTCGGACCAGCGGCCCTTCGGGAGGTGCCCATGCCGAATCCGGTCGGCGACCTGTGGATACGGCGGTTCCATCCGTCGGCCGGCGCGACCGCGCGCCTCGTCTGCTTTCCGCACGCGGGAGGGGCCGCGAGCTTCTTCCGCCCGGTGTCGGCGGCGCTCGCCCCCGACGTCGAGGTGCTCGCGCTGCAGTATCCGGGGCGCCAGGACCGCCGGGCGGAGACGCCCGTCCGTGATCTCCACCGGCTCGCCGACGAGACGTACGCGGCGCTGCGCCCCCACCTCGGCGACCGGCCCGCGTTCTTCGGCCACAGCATGGGCGCCGCGCTCGCCTACGAGGTGGCGCTCCGGGCGGAGCGGGACGGGCTCGGCCCCCGCGTGCTGGTGGCGTCCGGCCGGCGCGCCCCGTCCCGCCACCGGACCGAGGACGTGCACCGGCGGGACGACGACGGGATCATCGCCGAGATCCGGGGGCTGAACGGCACCGAGAGCCGGGTGCTGGACGAGGAGGAGATCCTCCGCGCGGCCCTGCCCGCGCTGCGCGCCGACTACCACGCGATCGAGACCTACCGGACGTCGGGGACGGCGACGCTGAGCTGCCCGGTCGCGGTGTTCGTCGGCGACGCGGACCCCCAGGTCACGCCGGACGAGGCCCGCGCCTGGCGGGAGCACACGTCCGGCGCGCTGGAACTGCACACCTTCCGGGGCGGTCACTTCTACCTGACCGCCCGCCCGGCCGAGACGATCGACCGCCTCGTGAAGGTGCTCCACGCCCACGGCTGACGGCGCCGGGCCCCGCCCCCGCGCGTCAGCGGGCGAGGAGGTCGCGGAGGGTCCCGGCGACCTCGGTGGGGGCCTCTTCGGCCATGAAGTGGCCCCACGGGACGGTCGCGTGGACCAGGTCGGACGCCCACGGGCGCCAGATGCCCTCGGCGTCGTAGCCGAGGGCGGCGCCCCAGTCCTGCTGGAGGACGGTGACGGGCATCGCGAGGCGGTTGCCGGCGTCCCGGTCGGCCTGGTCGTGGGCGATGTCGATGTTCGCGGACGCGCGGTAGTCGGCGACGATCGAGGGGATCGCGGCGCGGCAGGCGGCCAGGTAGGCGGCGCGGACGTCGGCGGGGATCGCGTCCGGGGAACCGGCCCACATATCGAGGAAGCGGCCGAAGAACGCGTCGGGGGCGCCCGCGATCAGCTGCTCGGGGAGGCCGGGCGGCTGCGCCATCAGGTAGAGGTGGAAGCCGACGGCGGCGCTGACGCCGTGCAGCGCCTCCCACATGTCGAGGGTGGGCAGGACGTCCAGGATCGCGAGGTTGGTGACGGTCCCGGGGTGGTCGAGGCCCGCGCGGAACGCGACGAGGGCGCCGCGGTCGTGGCCGGCGAGCGCGAACCGGTCGTGGCCGAGGGCGCGGGCGACCGCGACCGTGTCGGCGGCCATGGTGCGCTTGGAGTAGGTGTCGGGGGACGTCTCCTCGGGCTTGTCGCTGTCGCCGTAGCCGCGCAGGTCGGGGATGATGACCGTGTGGTCGGCGGCGAGGTCGGCGGCGACGTGCCGCCACATCAGGTGCGTCTGCGGGAAGCCGTGCAGGAGGACGATCGGGGTGCCGGTGCCCGCGACGGCGGTGTTGAGGCGGACGCCGTCGGCGACGGCGATCCGGTGGTAGTCGAAACCTTCGATCTTCACGGGTGAGCTCCTTCGTTCGGTGTGCCTCCAGGTTGGGCGGCGCGAATGAGCGATCGATGAGCACGGGCGGCCGGTGAACGGGGCCGGCCGATGAGCGGCTATAACCGAGGGGTGCGGTTCGGAGTGCTGGGGCCCGTCGCGGCCTGGGACGACGCGGGGAACGCGGTGGGGCTGCGGGGGCCGCGGCACCGGGCGGTGCTGGCGCGGCTGATCGTGGCGCGGCGGCGCGTGGTGCCGGTCGGGGTGCTGGTCGACGACCTGTGGGACGATCCGCCGCCGGACGCGGTGGGCGCCGTCCGGACGTTCGTGGCGGCGCTGCGGCGGGCGCTGGAGCCGGACCGCCCGCCGCGGGCGCCCGCGCGGCTGCTGGTCACGGAGGGTCCCGGTTACGCGCTGCGGACGGACGACGTGGACGCGTGGCGGCTGGAGCGGATGGTGGCCGAGGCGTCGGCGTCGCCCCCCGGGGAGCGGCTCGCGGCGCTGGACGAGGCGCTCGGGCTGTGGCGCGGCCCCGCGTACGCCGATTTCGCGGACGAGGACTGGGCGCGGGCGGAGCGGGGCCGGCTGACGGAGCTGCGGCTGCACGCGGTCGAGCGGCGGGCCGAGACTCTGCTGGAGACGGGGCGCGCGGCGGAGGCGGTGCCCGATCTGGACGCGCACGCGGCCGCGCATCCGTGGCGGGAGGACGCCTGGCGGCTGCTGGCGCTGGCGCTCTACCGGACGGGACGGCAGGGCGACGCCCTCGGGGTGCTGCGGCGGGCGCGGGGCCTGCTGGTCGAGCAGCTCGGCATCGATCCCGGCCCCGGTCTGCGCGGCCTGGAGGAGGACATCCTCCGGCAGGAGGACCGGCTGGACCCGGCGGGCGCCGCGGAGCGGGTGTGGGCGGAGGCGGCGGCCGCCTACGACCGGACGGTCACGGCGCGGGCGCGGCTGGAGTCCACGGTGGGGCTGCTGCGGGACCTGGCGGTGACCGGCGGGGACGGGCTGCTCGCCGCGCGGCGGCACCGGGTGGACGCGGTCCGCGCGGCGGAGGAGCTGGGCGATCCCGAACTGACCGCGCGGGTGATCGGCCTCTACGACGTCCCGGCGATCTGGACGCGCGTGGACGACCCGGGGCAGGCCGCGCAGGTCGTCGCGGCCGCCGAGCGGACGCTGGCGGCGCTGCCGGACGGGCGGGACGCGACGCGGGCGCGGCTGCTGGCGACGGTCGCCCTCGAGCGGCGGGGCGACCGCGGCGGGCGGGGCGCGCGGGCGGCGCGGGAGGCGGCGGCGATCGCGCGGCGGCTGGACGACCCGGCCCTGCTGTGCTTCGCCCTCAACGCGGTGTTCATGCAGACGTTCCAGCGGTCCGGCCTCGCGCCGGAGCGGGACGGCATCGGGGCGGAGCTCGTCGCGCTGGCCGCGCGGCACGGGCTGGTGACCTACGAGGTGCTCGGGCACCTGATCCGCCTGCAGGCGCGCGCCGCGCTCGCCGACTTCGCGGGGGCGGACGGGCACGCCGAGGCCGCGGACCGGCTGGCCGAACGGCACGAGCGTCCGCTGGTGGAGGTGTTCACCCGCTGGTACGCGGCGCTGCGGGTCGCCGCGGGCGGGGCGCCTCCGGACGAGGCCGAGGCGGCCTACCGGGACGCGGCGGCGCTGCTGCCGGGCGCCGGGATGCCCGGGATGGCGGCGGGCCTGCCGGCGCTCGCGCTGCTGAGCGTGCGCGTCCTGCACGGCCTGCCCGCGCAGACCGACGTCTCCGGCTGGGGCCCGTACGAGCCGTGGGCGCGGCCGCTCGTCCTGCTGGCACGGGGACGGGACGCGGACGCGGCGGCCGCGCTGCGGCGGGTGCCGGAGCCGCCGCCCGACCTGATGCAGGAGGCGATGTGGTGCCTGGTGGTCCGGGCGGCGGCCGCGGTGGACGACCGGGCGGCGCTGGAGCGGGCCCGCGCGGCGCTCGCCCCGGCGGCCGGCGAGCTGGCGGGCGCGGGCAGCGGGCTGCTCACCCTGGGGCCGGTCGCCCGGTACCTCGACGGGCGATGAGCGTCCCGGCCGTCACGCGAAGGAACCCTCGAACGCGACGCCCTCGGGCAGCGGACGGGCGATGCGCCACAGGACCGTCACGTGCGACGACCGGATCAGCCACCGGCCGTCCTCGATCTCGTAGCGGTCGTCGTACTCGATCGCGCTGACGGCCTCGGTGCCCGCGACCCGGTCGACCTGCCGGAACCGGAGCGTCCACGCGCCCTTCGCGCGGCCGTCGCCGAGCAGCTCGATCACCGGGTGCATCGCGTGGTGCATGTCCAGGACGACGTACCGGCCGCCGCCGTCCCGGGCCAGCCCGACGTTCCGGAAGATCTCGGTGAGGGCGTCGCGGTCCTCGAACGAGCCGATGGGGCCGTAGTCCATGGTCGCGCCCGCGGCGACGAAGCAGTCCCGGAAGGCGTCGGCGTCCTTGTGGTCGCAGGCCCGCAGGTACCGGTACTTGAGCGCCTTGATCTCCTCGACGGCCTCGAGCGCGGCCACGCGCTCCTCGAGCGTCCGTGCGGCGGTGGTCTCCATCGCCCGGACGCTAGGCGGCGGTCGCGCCGGGCGGGATCGCCGTTCCCGCCCAGCGGGACGGGGTTTCGCGGGCGGGGGCGCGGGTAGGCGGTGCGGGTGGCTTCTGGCGGCCCGTCCGGGCGGGGGCACCGGGGCGTCCCGCACACCGCGGACCTGCGGATCGAGGCGTGGGCGCCGTCCCGCGAAGCCTGCATCGCCGAGGCGGTGACCGGGCTGGTCGAGGGCTTCGCCGACACCTCGGGCGTCCGCCGGCTGCGCACCGTCGAGCTGGACGTGCCGCCGGGCCCCGACGAGGACCTGCTGGTGTGGGTGCTCGACGAGGTGATCTTCCGGCTGGAGGTCGAGGGCGACATCGTGCTCGACGCCGGGTTCGTCCCGGCGGACGGCGGCGGCCTCACGGCCCGGCTGACGGTCGGGGACGTCGTCGAGGCGACGGCGGTCGGGGCGGTGCCCAAGGCGGTGTCGCTGCACGGCCTGCGGTTCGGCGCCGACCCGGACGCCGGCGGATGGTCCTGCGCCGTCACCGTCGACGTCTGACGCGGCGCGCCCGGCCTTTCACGACAGGCCTTTCACGACAGGCCTTTCACGACAGGCCTTTCACGACTGGCCTTTCACGACTGGCCTTCACGCCTAGCCTTTCACGACGCCCACGGGGACGAGACGGGCGACCTTCCGGCACAGGCCCGCGCCCTCGGCGGCCTCGACGACCGCCGACACGTCCTTGTAGGCGCCCGGGTGCTCCTCGGCCAGCCCCCGCCACGACGAGGCCCGCACGGCGATGCCGTCGCGCTCCATCGCGGCCCGCAGGTTCTTCCCGTCGACGCCGCGGGCGGCCTGGTGGCGGCTCTGCGCGCGGCCCGCGCCGTGGCAGGTGGACGCGAACGCCGGGGCGCCCGCGACGCCGGTGAGCACGTAGGACGACGTGCCCATCGTCCCCGGGATCAGGACGGGCTGGCCCGCGTCCCGCAGGTCGCCGGGCAGGTCGGGATGGCCGGGCGGCAGGGCCCGCGTCGCGCCCTTGCGGTGCACGCACAGTCTGCGGCGGCGGCCGGCCACGACGTGATCCTCGATCTTCGCGAGGTTGTGCGAGACGTCGTAGACGAGGTCGAGGCGGGCCCCGGCGGCGCGGCGGAACACCGCGCGGGCCGCCTCGGCGAGCAGCTGCCGGTTGGCGCGGCCGTAGTTGGCGGCGGCGGCCATCGCGCCGAGGTAGGCGCGCCCCTCAGGGGACTCGACGGGCGCGCAGGCGAGCTGCCGGTCGGGCACCTCGATGCCGTGCCCGGGCATCGCCCGCTCCATCTCCCGCACGTGGTCGGTGCAGATCTGGTGCCCGAGGCCGCGCGACCCGCAGTGGATCATGACGCAGATCTGGTCGCGGCGGATCCCGAACGCCGCCGCGACATCGGCGTCGTACACCTCGGCGACCCGCTGCACCTCCAGGAAGTGGTTGCCCGACCCGAGGCTGCCGACCTGCCGGGCGCCGCGCTCGACGGCCCGTTCGCTCACCCGCCCGGGGTCGGCGTCCGCGACCGCCCCCTCGTCCTCGCAGCGCAGCAGGTCGCGCTCGACGCCGTGCCCACGCTCGACCGCGTACCCGGAGCCGCCGGTGAGGATGCCGGTCAGCTCGTCCCGCCCGGGCAGGTGCCAGACCGCGCCCCGCCCCATTCCGCGCGGGATCGCCGGGTCGAGCCCGTCCATCACGTCCGCCAGGACGGGCGCGAGCGCGGCCGCGTCGATGTCGGCGGCCAGCAGCCGGACGCCGCAGGAGATGTCGAACCCGACGCCGCCGGGCGACACGACGCCGCCGTCGCGCGGGTCGGTGGCCGCGACGCCGCCGATGGCGAACCCGTACCCCCAGTGCACGTCCGGCATGGCGTAGGACGCGTCCACGATGCCCGGCAGCGTGGCGACGTCCGCGACCTGGCCGATCGCCCGGTCGGCGGCGTCCACCAGCTCCCGTGACGCGAACACGACGCCGGGCACCCGCATGGCGCCCGCGGGCTCGATCCGGAACCGGTACGGCGCCTCCTGCACCAGGTCCGCGGCGGTCATGCCGTCACGGGGTGCTTCAGGTAGTGGCCGAACCAGCGGACGGCCATGTCCGTGGCCTGTTCGAGGGTGCCGGGCTCCTCGAACAGGTGCGAGGCGCCGGGGACGATCTCCAGCCGGTGCGTCGCGCGGCGCATCCGGTCGGTGGCCCGGTCGTTCAGCCGCAGCACCTCCGGGTCGCGGGCCCCGACGATCAGCAGCACGGGCGTGTGGACCCGCTCCAGCGCCGTCCCGGCGAGGTCGGGACGGCCGCCGCGGGACACGACCGCGCCCACCTCCGCGGGGCGTTCGGCGGCCGCGGCGAGCGCGGCGGCGGCGCCGGTGCTCGCGCCGAACAGCCCGATCGGGGTCCCGGCGGTCCGCGGTTCGGCGGCGAGCCAGTCGACGGCGCCGACGAGCCGGCGGGTCAGCAGGTCGATGTCGAAGCGCAGCTCCCGCGTGGCGTCGTCCACCTCGCCCTCCTGCGCGGTGAGGAGGTCGATCAGCAGGGTGCCGATGCCCGCCCGGTTGAGGCCCGCGGCGACGGCCCGGTTGCGCGGGCTGTGCCGGGAGCTTCCGCTGCCGTGCGCGAAGAGCACCACGCCGCTCGGACGGTCCGGCAGGGCCAGATCACCCGGCAGCGCGGCGTCCTCGAGTCCGAGTGTCACGTTCGCGGTTTCCATAGCGCGGGGCTACCCCCGCGTTCCCCGCCCATTCAACCGCCCCGGCGGACGCGCCCGGGCGGGGCCGCCCGGTCCCCCCTCGCCGTCGCGGTCGGTCGCGGTTCCGGTCGCGTCCGGCGGCCTCCCGGCGACCCTCGTCGCGGCGCGCGGGACCTCCGCCGGCCGGATCTCCCGATCTCACGATGTCGCCGCGCCCTCGATGACGTCGAGGACGTGTTCGGCGATCGCCATCGACGAGGTCGCCGCGGGCGACGGCGCGTTCCGGACGGTCGTGACCGGGCCCAGCCGGTTGATGCGGAAGTCGTCCACCAGCGAGCCGTCGCGGTCCAGCGCCTGAGCGCGCACCCCCGCGCCCGCGCGCACGACGTCGCGGGCGCCGATCTCCGGGACGTAACGCCGCGCGGCCCGCATGTAGGCGCGCTTCGAGAACGACCCGTACATTTCGCGGGCGCCGGTGCGCCAGTGCCGGGCCGCCATCCGCCACGTCCCCGGCCAGCCCGCGATGCCGCGCAGGTCCCGCGGCGAGACCGCCGAGCGCCGGTAGCCCTCGCGGGCCAGGGCGAGGACGGCGTTGGGGCCGACCTCGACGTCACCCGAGACGCGCTTGGTGAAGTGCACGCCGAGGAACGGATACCGGGGGTCGGGCACCGGGTAGATCAGGCCCCGCACCATGTGCGCCTTCTCCGGGACGATCGTCATGTACTCGCCCCGGAACGGGACGATCCGGGGCTCGGGCCCGTCACCGACCAGGGCGGAGACGGCGTCGGCGTGGACGCCCGCGCAGACGATCAGCTCGTCGACCCGCTCGGTGCGGTCGCCGGACGCGACCTCCAGCCCGCCGCCCGCCCGCCCGGTCGCACCGGTGACGGGGAAGGACGTGCGGATCTCGCCGCCCGCGGCGACGATCTCGTCCGCGAAGGACCGCGCGATCAGCGCGTAGTCCGTGATCGCGGTGTGCGGCGAGTACAGGGCGGCCAGGCCGGTGCCGTGCGGTTCGATGTCCTTGATCTCCGCCGGCCCGACGCGCCGCATCCCCGGCACGGCGTTCACGCCCGCGCGCCGCTCGAGTTCGTCGAGGCGCGCGACGTCCTCGCCGGTGACCGCGACGACGAGCTTGCCGCACTCGTCGTACGGCAGGCCCTTCTCCGCGCAGTAGTCGCGGATCATGCCCCGGCCCCGGGCGCACAGTTCGGCCTTGAGGCTGCCGGGCGCGTAGTAGATGCCGGCGTGCACGACGCCGGAGTTGTGCGCCGTCTGGTGGACGGCCACCCGGTCTTCCTTCTCCATGACGACGACCCGCGTCCCGGGGCGCCGCCGCGTGATCTCCCGGCCGATCGCGAGCCCGATGATGCCCGCTCCGACGATGCCGGTGACCTGATCGGCCATGCGCGTCCTCCGTTCGTTCACGGTCCATTCTGGGGGCGGACCCCGTCGGCCCCGTGAACCGGTCGCGACGCCCCGGCACGTCGCGTCGTCCGGCCGGTCGCCGGGCGCGCGGGCGGGAGGACCTTTGCCGGGCGGCGGCGCGGTCCTGGGTTTAGCCCGTGGCCCCTCGGGTCAAACTTCCCGAAACCACCACCGAGGACGGGGCCGATGACCGATCCGCTGCCGCCGACGCGCCGCAACCGCGCGAGCCTGACCTACAAGCTGCGGTACGCCGCGCGGAACCCGGACAAGGTCAGGGGCTATCTGTCCCGGATGTCGCGGGACCTGAAGCTGCGCGCGGTCAGCCGGAACCACGTCGCGTACTACCGGGCGGTGATGAAGTCCGACGCCGCGCGGAACCCGGAGGCCGCCGTCGGGAGCCGCAGCCACGAACGCTGGCTCGCGCTCGGCCGGATGCAGTTCGACTACCTGCACGAGCACGGCCTCAAGCCGGACGACCGGATGCTGGAGATCGGCTGCGGCAACCTGCGCGCCGGCTGGCGGTTCATCGACTTCCTCGACGCCGGCAACTACTACGGGATCGACATCTCGCCCGACATCCTGCTCGCCGCGCAGAAGACGCTCGTCCGGCACGGCCTGCGCGACAAGATGCCGTACCTCGCCCTCGTCGACGATCTGAAGCTGGAGTTCCTGCCGTCCGGGCGGTTCACGGTCGTCCACGCGCACAGCGTCTTCAGCCATTCCCCGCTCGACGTCATCGACGAGTGCCTCGCGAACGTCGGCCGCGTCCTCGCGCCCGGCGGCTTCTTCGACTTCACCTTCGACCGCACCGAGGGCGCCGAGCACCACGTGCTGCGGGAGGACTTCTACTACCGCACCGAAACACTGACGCGGCTCGCGGAGCGCCACGGCTTCACCGCCCGGTTCATGGAGGACTGGGAGGAGCTCCCGCACGGCCAGTCCAAGATCCGCGTGACCCGGCCGGAGTCCCGGCCGGAGTCCTGACGATGCGGCCGCGGCGCCCGCGATCATCCGGTCAGCAGCCGGCGGAGGTCAGCCGGATCCGCCACACCGGGTCCCAGTTCACGCCGTTGCGCAGGACACCCGCCGGAACGCAGCCGATCTGGCCGCCGCCGCTGTTGTCGTACCGCGCCGCCGCGCCGCCGGTCTGGTGGTTGTAGAGGACGCCCCGGCCGCCCCAGTAGCTCAGGCTGTAGGAGCCGTACCTGTAGAACTTGAAGACGTACGCCCCGCTGCCGTAGGGAACCCCGGCGCACGCGTACCCGCTCGGGCAGCTCGTGCTGCCGCCGGAGGGCACGAACACCCGGGTGACGGCCGGCGACGTGGACGGCACGGCGCGCGCCGTGAGGGCGGCCGCCCCGCCGGACACGTGCAGGGTCAGCGAGCCGTCGGACCCGGCCACGGCCGTCACCCTGGTCCCCGCGGGCGCGGCGGAGGGCGCCGCCGCGTGCGCCGGGACCGCCGCGGCCGCGGTGAGCGCGGCGGCGAGCCCGATGGTCGCGCCCGCCCTGTGCATTCCCGCCCGGGCGGGCCGGACGGTCTTTCGGGAGCCGTTCATCGATACCCCGAACCTCTCTGGTCTCGTGGCGCCCGTTCGCTCGGCGCCACCCCCGTGCATCCGTTCTCCGGATGCGATGAGCGATTCTTCCGGTGTCGCGCACATCTGTAAAGATATCCGTCATGGCCGTTCCGGAATAAAGTAATGGCGAACAAGTCAGCCGGAATCAGCGTCCGGAATCGATCGTCCAAGGGACACCGGAACTGCTCACAGGCGATCATTCACATCGCTTCCGACGCGTGGACGCCCACGGCGGCGGGGGGTCCGGAAAGACGGCGGGCGGACGGCCGGACCCGCCCCCCGACCCGCACCTCGGGCCGCCCCGCCGACCGCAGGCCATCGCCGGATGGCCGAATGCGGCCACTTCACGCGCCACTACGAGACGAATGAAATGAGTCGTCATGCCGCCCAGCGTGACGCGTCGCTCGACTCTCGCATTGCCTGACATGTGGCCATATAAAGTGACATTGCAACCGGTCCGCCCGGCCGGTAAAGCGGAATGGCGAAGTCATGAACGTCCACCCGCCACCCCGCCCGGAGACGCCGTGCGGTAATCAAGGCAAGCGCATTCTCTACGGCCGAGCGGGTCGCCGTTTCCGCCTTCACCGCTTCGCGTGGGCCGAGCAGACCGGCGGGGTGGACGCCTTGCGCGGTGGCGCCGGGGGGCCGCGCGGACGGCAGCCGGCGTCGTCCTCGACCGGCGCGGCGGGCGCGGGCGGCGCCGCCGGTGCCCGCCG
>NZ_JBHTJA010000091.1:0-29094 GCF_042675525.1 Actinomadura sediminis | reverse complement strand
CCGCGCCGCCGCGCCCCCGCCCGCGACCGCCGCCGCCACCGGCAGCCCCGCCCCCGCGGCCAGCAGCCCGGCGGCCAGCACCCCCACGACCGGCAGGACCGCACCACCCGGCGCCGCGACCCCGCACACCACCAGCCCCGCGACACCGCACGCCACCGCCGCCACCGCAGGCAGGACGCACCGCAGCAGCAGATCCTGCACCGCGTCGACATCCGACACCAGCCGCGTCAGCGCGTCCCCGTCCCGAACCGCGCCACCACCCGCCTCAGTGCCCGCCTCAGTGCCCGCACGATCGCCGGGACGGCGCGCGGCCAGCGCGTCGAACACCCGGCCCCGCAGCTCCGCCAGCGCCCGCAGCGCCGCATCATGCCCCGCCAGCCGCTCCACGTACCGCAGCGACCCCTTCGCCACCGCGAAGCCCCGCACCGCCACGATCGCCACCGTCAGCGCCGCCAGCTCCGGCCGCTGCGCCGCCCGCGCGATCAGCCACGCGGCGGCCGCGATCAGCCCGACCCCGCACAGCTCCGCCGCGGCACCCGCCAGCGCCGCCGCCGCCAGCCGCCCCGCGTGCGGCCGCACCGCACCCCACACGGCGCCACCGACCCCCGTCACGCCGTCCTCCTTCACGCCGTCCTTCGCCGCTCCGGTCCCGGTCACGCCGCCGCCTCCCGACGCCCGCCCGGACGCGCCGCCCCGCACACCCGGCCGTCCCGCAGCCGCACCACCCGATCCGCCGCCCGCACGAACGCCGGCCGATGCGCCACGATCACCGCCGTCCGCCCCGCCAGCAGCCGCTCCGCCGCCTCCACCAGCAGCCGCTCACTGCGCAGATCCAGCCGCGCCGTCGGCTCGTCCAGCAGCATCACCGGCCCGCCCGACAGGTACGCCCGCGCCACCGCGAGCCGCTGCCGCTGACCCGCCGACAACCCCGCACCGCCCTCGCCCAGCACCGTCGCGTACCCGCGGGGGAGCGCCGCCACGAACTCCTCGGCCACCGCCGCCCGCGCCGCCTCCGCCACCCGCTCCTCGCCCGCCGCCGGATCCCCGAGACGGATGTTGTCGGCCACCGACGCCGCGAACAGGTGCGGCCGCTGCGGCACCCACCCCAGCCGCGCCCGCCACGCCACCGGATCCAGCTCCCGCAGATCCGTCCCGTCCACCAGCACCCGCCCCGACTCCGGCCGCACCAGGCCCGCCAGCACCAGCAGCAGCGTCGACTTGCCCGCACCCGACGGGCCCGTCACCGCCAGCCGCTCACCCGGCGCCACCCGCAGCGACACCCCGTCCAGCGCCGCAACCCCCGACCCCGGATACCGCACCGTCACGTCCTCCAGCACGATCTCCGGCGCGTCCCGCACCTCCCGCACGTCCTGGACGGCCGTGCCTGCAGCACGTCCCGGCGCCTTCCCGGCCGCGCCGTCCAGCACCCCGAACGCCTCACCCGCCGCCGCCACGCCCTCCGCACTGGCATGGAAACGCGTCCCCAACGCCCGCAACGGCAGATACACCTCCGGCGTCAACAGCAGCACGAGCAACCCCGTCGACAGCGCCATCGAACCGTCCAGCAACCGCAACCCCACCGGCACCGCCACCAGCGCCACCGACAACGCGCACACCAGCTCCAGCACCAGCGACGACAAGAACGCCACCCGCAAAGCCCGCACCGTCGCCCGACGATGCTCGCCCGCCAGCTCCCGCACCACCCCCGACTGATGCCCCGCACGCCCGAACGACCGCAACGTCCCCAACCCCGCCAGCACGTCCCGGAAATGACCGCCCAACCGCCGCAACGACCCCCACTGCCGCTCCGTCAGCGCCGCCGTCCGCATCCCCACCAGCGCACCGAACACCGGCACCAGCGGAACCGTCACCGCCACCACCAGCGCCGACGCCCAGTCCGCCGCGGCCAGCCGCCCCAGCACCAGCACCGGGATCACGCACGCCGCCAGCAACTGCGGCACGTAACCCGTGAAGAACGGATCCACCCCGTCCAAACCCCGCGTCAGCAACGTCACCCGCGCCCCGGCACCGTCCCCGGAACCCGCCTCGAGCAGCGACCCCCGCAACTCCGCCTTCACCCGCGCCGCGGCCCGCTCCGCCACCAGCGCCGACGCCCACGCCAGCACCGCACGACCCGCCACCGCACCCGCCAGCCACGGCAACGGCCCCGCGTCCAGACCCGCCACCGCCCGCGCCAGCAACTCCGCCTGCACCACCAGCAGCACACCCTGACCCACCGCCAGGACGCCCAGCACCACCGGCACCCGACGCGGCAGACACCGCAGCAACCGCCGCTCCACCGCCTTCACCGCACCCACCCCTCACCCGAACCCGCCCGGCACACAGACACAGCCCCCACAGACACGGCCCCCACAGACACGGCGCTCACAGATAGGAGGGGGACTCCACCCGCCCCCGGAACGTCCACCACACCAGCACCTGACCCGCCGCGAGCACCGGCAACAGCACCACCGTCCCCACCGCCGTCAGCGCCAGGGCCCCATCGTCCGCCGCCATCTCCGACCATGGAACCCGCACGCCCGCGACCACCGGCACCACCGCCATCACCGCACCCGACACCGCGTACCGGCCCGGCACCCGCGCCACCCGGCCCGCCAACCCCACCGGAAGCCGCCACCGCGCGAAACCCGCACCATGCCACGCGAACAACACCGCCAGCGGCAGACCCAGCACGCTCCCCGCATTCAGCCCACCGCCCGACCCCGACCACAACAACGAACCCAGCAACGACCCCCACGCCAGCGCCAGCGCCCAACTCCCCGCCGTCACCGCCGCGTCGCAACCTCCACGCCACGCCACCGCGTCCACCCGGCCCCGCAACCACAACCCCATGTCCCGCACCACCCAGCCGATCAGCAGCACCGCCACCACCGGATACAGCGCCTCCACCAGATCGTGCTCCAACCCCGGAAACGCCCCCGCGATCAACCCCACCGACGCCACCAGCCACACCTCGTTCGCCAGGAAGAACGGCGCGAAAGACGCGATCACCAGCCGCCGCTCGTCCTGCCCCCGCCCCAGCCACGGCAGCAGCATCCCCACCCCGACGTCCGCACCCGCCAGCACCAGATACCCGCCGGCGAAAACCGCCAGCAGCACCACCGCGAGAAACTCCATCACCGCACCTCCAAACCGGGACCGCACCGCACACCGGCACGAACGAGAACAGAAATCAGAACGTCGGCGTCATCACCCGGGATGCCGGCTCCACCGGGGGAGCGGCCCCCAACGACGCCCCCTCCGGACCACGCCGCGCGAACCGCGCCAGCAACCACACGTTCACCGCCACCAGCACCGCGAACAGCACCGTGAACGCAGCGAACGACACCGCCAGCGTCCCCGACCCCACATCCGACAACGCGTCCTCGGTCTTCACCACCCCGTACACCGCCCACGGCTGCCGCCCCACCTCACGGAACACCCAGCCCGACAACATCGCCACATACGGCAGCGGCACCGACACGATCATCAGCACATGAAAGACCCGGCCCCGCACCAGCCACCGCCCGAACCACACCTTCACCAGCGCCACGATCGCCACCAGATGCATCAGCGACCACATCGTCACCATCAGCGCCTCACCGGCCCCCGCCAGCCCCGGCGCCATGTAGTCGTCCGGCCCGAACCGCGCCGTGAACTCCGCCACCTGCGCGTCCGCGTCCCCGCCCCCCAGCTTCGTCGGCTGCAGATACGCGAACTGCATCCCACCGAACATCACCACCGGATACAGCGCCACCAGCACCGTCACCAGCCCCACCCGCATCGACCGCCGGAAGAACTCCACCTCCGCCGTCCGCCGCAGCAGATGCCAGCCGCTCACCCCCGCCATGAAGAACCCCGCCGTCAGCAGCCCCCCGAACAGCACATGCCCGAACGCCAGCAACGCCGCGGGATTCGTCAGCAACGCCCCCGCATCCGTCAACCGCGCCTCACCACCGACCAGCTCGAACCCCACCGGCCGCTGCATCCACCCGTTCGCCACCAGCACGAAGTACGCCGACGCGTACGCCGTCACCGTGACCACCCAGATCGTCCCCAGGTGCACCCACCGGTTCAACCGATCCCACCCGAAGATCCACAACCCCAGGAACGTCGACTCGACGAAGAACGCCCCGATCGTCTCCAACGCCAGCGGAGCACCGAACACCCCGCCCGTCACCCGCGACATCCCCGCCCAGTTCAACCCCAGCTGCAGCTCCATCACCAACCCGGTGACGATCCCCACCGCGTAATTGATCACATACAGCTGGCCCCAGAACCGCACCATCCGCGACTGCACCACCGCACCACCGCGCCCACCACCCCGCAGCGTCGCGACCGTCTGCATCAACGCCACCAGCGTCGCCAACCCCAACGTCAACGCGACGAACAGGAAATGCGAGCCGGCCGTCAACGCGAACTGCACCCGCGCCAGCATCAGCGGGTCGTCCATGACCCCACCCTCCCGGAGAACCGATCGACGACAACGCACCGATCCTCCGGCCCCGACCCCCACCACCGAATCGGACCCGAGCGTTCACCCGGACTGCACCTTTCGCGTACCGGCCCCGCCCCGCCTACAACTCCCGATGTACACCGCGCCCACGCCCGCACACCCCCAGCACGACCGCCACCACCAAATACGGCACCGCCGCCGCCCCCAGCAGCACCCCCGCATCCGCCCACCGCGACCCCAACGCCCACCCCGCGAACGCCAGCACCGCCACCACCTCCGACCCGAACCCCGCCAACGACGTCACCGTCGCCCGCGCACCGTCCGAAATCCGCTCCTGCAACCGCGCGTCCGCCGCCGCCATCGCCCACCGGAACACCCCGAACGCCACCGCCACCAGCACCAGCCCCACCGGGCTGCCGCCCAGCGACCCCGCCGCCAGGCACACCGCACCCACCCCCAGCACCACCGGCAACCGCCCCACACCCCGCCCCGCCGCCCAACCCCCCACGGCATCGCCCACCGTCACCACCAACACCAGCAACGGCACCCACACCGCCGCAACCCCCGTCGACCGCACCACCAACGGCACGTACTCGTCCAGCGACGTCACCCCCATCAAGACCACCGACAACACCAGCGCACCCCGAACCCCCGGCACGCCCCGAACCTGCCGCCAGCCCTCCCGCACCACCCCCGCCAGCGAGCCGTCACCGTCCTCACCGCCACCACGCGACTCCGGCAACAACCACCCCGCCACCGCACCCAGCACGCACACCACCACACTGAGCACGCCCAACGCCCGGTAACCGCCCATCGCCAGCACCGGAGCCGCCAACCCCGACGCCGCCACCACCGCCAGCAACGACACCGCCTCCGACCGCCCCACCAGACGCCCGTACGCACCCGCCGCCCCGACCCGCTCCAACCCCTCGTACACCAGCGCCTGCAACGTCCCCGAACGCAGCGCCGACCCCGCACCCCACAACACGAAACCCGCCGCGAACGCCGGATACGACGGAACGAACGCCCACAGACCGAACCCCGCACCGGCCAGCAGGGGAGCGGCCACCAGCAACCACCGGCGCGAGAACACATCCGCCCACAAACCGGACGGCAACTCGAGAAGAAAGGTCGTGACCGACCAGATCACGAACAGCGACGAGATCTCGGCGGGGGAGAGCCCGGCATCGGCGAACAGCACCGCGTACACCGGGTACAGAACGATGAAATCCTCGAGGAACGCGTAGGCGTACAGCCTGCGCGCGAGCCCCGCCTCAGGTGAAGATCAATATCGTCGTCGCTTCATACTCCGCACCCTAACGTCGGCCTGTCCGATCCGCCACCCCGCCGGAACCACCGCACACGACCCCGGGGGAGAGGCCGCACACCGCCCGCCCCACAGGCCGAACCGACGCCCCCGCGCGGCACCCCGGACACCAGAGCCGCCGCGTTCGCCCAACGCGCGTGCACAAGCCGCACACGCCGCACCGCAGGCAGGGGAGACCCACCACGAGCAGCACCCACAGCGCCTCAGGCTCGCCCACGCCCACCCGAGGGTCCCCTACAACACCCTCAGCGGCGATCCATCAAGGGACAACGCGCGGCGATCCGCCCTCGTCCACCTCGCGCTGGTACGAGAACAGGCCGTTGCGCGGGCCCCGGCGAGACGGAACGGGCTCAGTCGACTCCCGGGCACTCCTTCTTGGTGTTGTTGTAGTTCCGCCACTGGGCGGTGTCCTTGCTTCCCGCGATCACGCTGCCATTCTTGACCAGCCTGATCCTGAACCAGAAGCAGTGCTTCTCGGCCATATTGTACGGCTGCCCCATTGAGGCTCGGAATTCCTTGCCCCACCCGGCGCCCTCGAAGGTTCTTTTGTATTCTTTCGCGTCCGGGTCCTTGGTCACGTTCCGGATGGTCACCTCGACCGCGGCGCCCTCATCCTGCAGGTCGGAGATTCTGACGATGTCGCCCTGCGGCCAGAAGTCGACCTTTCCGCCCGACCTGTCGTCATTTGTATACATCCAGTGATGCGGGCCCGGGTGGTCTCGTTTTACCTCAGGGGCGGACTCAGCGGCGTGCGCGGGCACGGCCGCAGCCGCCCATGGCATCACCAGGGCCAGCGCGGATGAGGCCACGACGGTCGCTCTCGTCCTCTTCATCTCCTGCCCTCGCAATCTCGGTGTCCGGTCGAGCGGCACAAAACGCGCACGCCACCCCAGCCGGCCATTAATTTGGCGGCAGTCCCCAGGCTAGGTGCTCTCGATACGATTTCAAGACCCATGGCGTGAAATCAGAAAATCACTTTCCGTGACTTCCAGCGGGTGTGCAGGATGATGATCAAATCCGAAGTGATGATTCCGTCTGCCATCCGCCCGGCGCGCCCCATGCCGCCACCAGGAAGAACAGGCTCTCGATGCCTCCGGACCCATGGCCGACCGGCTGGCCATCACCTGACCGGCCCGCGTCGAAAGCCCTGGCACAGCCCGAAACCCGAGGCGACATTTGGCCATAGCGGCGTCACCGACAGGCCAGTCGCCGCGGCGAAGGGACCAGGACACGATCGCGGCAGCATCGGCCGTGGCGCCCTTCATCGCCCCGCGCCGCCGGCGCCTGACGCAGCAGCAGCTAGGTAGGTCTGGCAGGACAGGGTCACCCAGAGGGCATCAGAAGAGGCCGAAACCCGCGCTACTTAACATAATGCTCATTATCGACCATGCATCGGAGGTCGCCGGGGAGGGGGCCGAACCGGCCGAACGCGCACTGTTCAGGCGCCGCCGCCCCGCGCGCGGCCCCGCAGCCGGACAGCTCGGCGACGGCCGATGAAACCGACCGGCGGACGTGCGTGTCTCACTCGGGGAAACAGCGCCACCCTCGACGGACGACCGAAGGTGATCACGAGCGACCAGCTCGACCAGGTCTGCGGGCGACTCGTGAACCGCAGCTGGGCCCGGTTCTCCGAGGGCCTCAAAGCCCGCGAGGTCGACGACCTGCTCGTCGGTGCCGTCATCGCGGCGGCCGTCGCCCAGGGCAACGCCCTCGTCGATCTCGCCTCCGGTGGTTCGGCGACGCCAAGCTCGATCACCAGCTCAACTCGATCAACGCGGCGAAGAGGCAGATCGTCGCCATAGACGACTACGCGGGCGCGGACGGTGCTGGCCGGCCCCGGTAACTGTTGCAGGGCGCCAGCCATGCAGGAGCTCCGGGAGAAGGCCGCTCCGTACAAGAAGTGACGGCGGGCGCCGCCTCTCGCTCCCCTCAGCGGGTTGGACGTCCTAAAAGATGCCAAACCAGACAGAAGCTGAATTCTGTCTGGTTTGCGCAATCTCGCCGGAAGGTGCCGGTGCCTCGGTTTTCCCGCGTCTCTTTGAGTCGGCTGCCGGGGCGTGATCGCCGGCGGCGGCTTCATCGGCGCGGCGGTCGTCCTTCCGGGTCGTCGGGGTCGTCGTGCGGGGGGCAGGCTCATCGCTCTGCCCCCTCCTGCGGCTGGACACGGACCGAAACCGACCGCCGAAACCGCGCCTGCGACGCCGCACTCTGCACCGCACCACCCGCACCCCCGGCGCCCACAGCACCACGAACTGCACCAGGTCCACCGCACCGACGGGCACGTCGGTCACCGCGATCACCCCGGGCGGCTCGACACTGGCCTCCCCGGTCAGACGAAGACGATCCCAACGGGCGGGTGGGGCGTGGGCCGGTCGTCGGCGACGTTCCGCTTCCCACTGGGCCTCTCCCCCGGGTTGCCGCGTGGTTGTTTGTGCGGGCTGGTTCGCGGGGTGTTCGGTGGCGGGGTGGTCAGGCGGGCGGGAGGCGGAGGGCGAAGACGCCCCAGCCGAGGTAGCGCCGGTTGTAGGTGAGGTAGGTGCGGCGGGAGCGGTCGGCGAACTCGCGCATGGCGGGCGCGTCGGGGTCGTCGGGGTTGTCGTGGAGCCAGGTGTGGACGGTCTGCCACTGCGAGGCCACGTAGCGGTCCCAGTCGTCGGTGTCGGCGAGGACCATTTCGACGAGTTCGACGCCGGCGTCCTCGAAGCGGTCGAGGGTGCCGGCGAGGGTGACGAAGTCGCCGGGGGCGAAACCGAGGGCGGCGGGGGCGGCTTCGGGAGGTTCGTCGATCCAGTACGGCTCCCCCACCAGCAGGAGGCCGCCGGGGACGGTGGAGCGGCGCAGGAGCGCGATGGTGCCGGTGAGGCCGTCGCCGATCCAGGTGGCGCCGATACAGGCGGTCACGTCGAACAGGCCCGGGGCGCGGTGGCGGGCGGCGTCGCCGTGTTCGAAGGTGACGCGTCCGGTGACGCCGAGTTCGCGGGCGCGGTCGCGGGCGGCGGTGAGGAAGGTGTCGCTGAGGTCGACGCCGTGGCCGGTGGCGCCGTGGGCGGCGGCCCAGGTGCAGAGCATCTCGCCTTTGCCGCAGGCGAGGTCGAGGATGCGGGTGTCGGGGCCGATGCGGGCGATGTCGCCGAGGAGGCGGAGTTTGCGGTCGTTGAGGGGGTTGAGGATGCGGTGGTCGGCTTCGGCGATCTCGTGGTGGCGTAGCACGTGGTCATGGTGCCGGTTGGGCGGGCGGGGGTGCGAGGGGTTTTCGGGTGAGTTCGATGAGGCGGCGGGCGTTGCGGACGGCGGCGCCGTGGGGGTCGTTGTTGAAGTAGACGTAGGCGTCGTCGGTGA
This sequence comes from Actinomadura sediminis, assembly GCF_042675525.1. Taxonomy (NCBI): domain Bacteria; kingdom Bacillati; phylum Actinomycetota; class Actinomycetes; order Streptosporangiales; family Thermomonosporaceae; genus Actinomadura; species Actinomadura sediminis. Next base: position 19,972 of record NZ_JBHTJA010000091.1, on the reverse strand, counting down.
GTTCGGGGATCCAGGCGGTGAGGGCGGGGTCGGTGTAGTCGGGCCAGGGGTGGGCGGGGCCTTCGTGGAAGCGGAGGTAGGTCCAGTCGGTGGTGCGCCACAGGGGGGTGAGGGGGCGGCCCAGGCGGTCGGCCCAGCAGAGGGCGGCGCGGTGGTGTTCGAGGACGGCGCGGACGTCGTCGGTCCACCAGGTGGGGTGGCGTGGTTCGACGGCGACGCGGATGTGGCGGGGGAAGTGGCGCAGGCAGGCGTCGAGGCGTTCGGGGTCGGCTTTGAGGGTGGGCGGGAGCTGCAGGAGGATGGGGCCGAGTTTGGGGCCGAGGCCGGTGGCGGCGTCGAGGAGGCGGGCGACGGGTTCGGCGGGGTCGTTGAGGCGTTTCATGTGGGTGAGGTAGCGGCTGGCTTTGACGGCCATGACGAAGTCGTCGGGGGTGGCGTCGTGCCATCGTTGGAAGGTGGTGCGGGCGGGGAGGCGGTAGAAGGCGTTGTTGTTCTCGACGGTGGTGAAGGTGCGGGCGTAGTGGTGCAGCCAGTGGCGTTGGGCGAGGCCGGGTGGGTAGAGGGGGCCGCGCCAGTCGGTGTACTGCCAGCCCGAGGTGCCGATGCGCATGGGCCTCTCCCCCGGTGTCGGGTCGTCCGTCGCGTGGGGTCTTACCCGGTTGTGCGGCGGTGGGGTTCGAGGGCGCGGATGTAGTCGGTGAGGCGGACGCCGATGTCGAAGGCGAGGTCGGGGGTGTCGAGGTCGGGGTCGGGCCAGGTTTCGGAGATGCGTCGCCAGGTGGTGCGGCCGAGGAAGGTGCCGGTGGCGGGGTCGTCGCCGAGGAGGGGGCGCCAGTCGGGTTGTGCGGTGAGGAGGCGGTCGAGGGCGGCTTGGTTGTCGGGTTCGGCGGGGTGTTCGGCGTGGAAGCCGATTTCGAGGGCGGTGGTGTGGGCGCCGGGTGCGAGTTCGGCGGGGATGAGCTGGGCTTCGTAGTGTTCGCGTTCGGGGCGGGGGTCGCCGAACCAGGCTTTGAGTCCGTTGTGGCGGACGTGCAGGTGGGGGTGGCCGAGGTCGGGTGGGGTGGCCGCGTGGACGATCTCGGCGATCTGGTCGAAGAGTTCCCGCGCGGTCATGGTGTGGATCTTATGGGGCGGGTGTGACGGTGCGGTGGGCCGGTGCGGGTGTCGGTGGTGGGCGGTAGCGTCCGCGGGGTGCGTCCGATCGATGTTGAGCGTGTGTCCGTGGGCGAGTGTGTGGACCGGTATGTGGAGATGGTGCGGGCGAAGACGGTGACGGGGGCGTTGTCGTCGGGGACGGCGGAGGTGTATGCGCGGGACGCGGCGACGTTCGCGGAGCTGGCGGGTGCGGATCGGGTGCTGGACGATCTGACGGGTGAGGACGTCGATGCGGTGTTGTTGAGGTTCGCGCGTAAGCCTGATGGTCGGCGGTCGCGTGGTGGTGTGGGCGCCGGGGGGTCGGGTGCGGGTGGTGGGGTGCAGAGTGCGGCGTCGCAGGCGCGGTTTCGGCGGTCGGTTTCGGCGTTGTTCCGGTATGCGGTGGTGGCGGGGTGGGTGCAGTTGAATCCGATGGAGGCGGTGACGGTGCGGCCGCGGCATCGGGGTGGGTTGCGTGCGGAGCGGCGGGCGTTGACGGTGGAGCAGGCGGAGGGGTTGCTGGGTGCGGCGCGGGGGCTGGTGGATTCGGGTGGTGCGGGGCGGCGGGTCGATCAGCGGACGGAGTTGCGGGACGGGTTGATCGTGCTGTTGCTGGCGGCGGTGGGGCCGCGGGTGTCGGAGCTGACGCGGGCGAACGTCGAGGATTTCTTCGTCAATGGGGGGACGCGGTATTGGCGGGTGTTCGGTAAGGGCGGGCGGACGCGGGACGTGCCGTTGCCGGGGCCGGTGGTGGAGGTGTTGGACGCGTATTTGGCGGAGGGGCGGGGGTTGCTGGATCGGGGGCGGGAGCCGAAGGCGTTGTTGCTGTCGTGGCGGGGGCGGCGGTTGGCGCGGGGTGATGTGCAGGGGGTGATCGATCGGGTGCTGGCGCGGGTGGAGCCGGGGCGGCGGCGGAGTGTGACGCCGCATGGGTTGCGGCATACGACGGCGACGCATCTGCTGGCGGCGGCGACGGATATGGATGCGGTGCGGCGGGTGCTGGGGCATGCGGATCTGGCGACGTTGGGTCGGTATCGGGACGAGTTGCCGGGTGAGTTGGAGGCGGCGATGCGGGTGCATCCGCTGCTGGGTTCGGTGGTGCGGGGCGGTTCGGTGGCGGGGGTGTCAGATCCAGCCGAGGTCGGTGGGTTGGGGGAAGCCGGTGTGCCAGATGCCGTAGGCGGTGAGGGCGATGGCGGCGGGGGCGAACGCGATGATGAGGGTGCGTCCGAGGTGGTGGCGGGTGTGCCATCCCCAGGCGGTGAAGGCGGCGGCGACGGCGATGCCCATGAGGGCGGTGCCGCCTTCGAGTGAGTTGGTGGTCCAGGTGAGGCCGACGGCGAGGGCGGGGAGGAGGGAGAGTCGTGCGGACGGTGCGGGGTGTCGGGCGAAGGTGCGGGTGAGGGCGGCGGCGACGAGGGCGGCTCCGGCGTACCAGATGTAGTGGCCGGCGACTTCGTCCCATAGGTGGACGACGGGGAGGCCGGGGGTGTCGTTGCCGACGGAGTTGGCGGCGAGGTGGATGCCGTGTCCTTCGACGTAGGTGATGGCGCCGGTGAGGTAGGTGGTCCAGGTGGTGCGGTCGGCGCGGGCGGTGTGGAGTGCGGCGGCGGCGGTGAGCAGGACGGTGTAGGGGGTGAGGATGTCGGCCCAGTCGGCCCAGCGGGTGTGGCCGATGGTGCCGAGTCCGGCGAGGCCGAAGCCGATGTGGTGGGTGAGGCCGTAGAGGAGGGCGCAGGCGGTGAGCCAGCGCAGTGGGCGCGGGTCGTGCGCGGTGGGTGCGGCCGGTGGCGTGGTCATGCCCCTCCCCTGTTTCGGCGGGTGTCCATCATGGCGCGGGGCGGTCGGTGCGGGGCGGTACTGCCGAAAGTAGGGGGTGGTGATGGTCGTTCGGCCGATGCCCGGGGCGGTCGCGGGTTTCTAGCGTCGTGGCCATGGACGGTGTGATGGAGTTGGTGCACACGGCGGTGACGTCGCCGTGGTTTTACCTTGTGCTTTTCGCGGTCGCGGCGATCGACGGGTTCTTTCCTGTGGTGCCGAGCGAGAGCACGGTGATCACGGCGGGGGTGTACGCGGCGTCGGTGGGGCAGCCCGACCTGGTGCCGGTGGTGGTGTTGGCGGCGGCGGGTGCGTTCGTCGGTGATCACGTGTCGTACACGGTGGGGCGGTTGTCGGGTGGGCGGCTGGAGCGGCGGTTGCGGCCGGGCACGCGGCGGCATGGCGCGTTCGCGTGGGCGGGTCGGACGCTCGCCGAGCGCGGCGGGCTGATCCTGGTGGTGGCCCGGTACGTTCCGGGTGGGCGGACGGCCGTGACGATGACGATGGGTGCCGTCGGTTACCCGTTGCGGTCGTTTTCGATGTTCGCGGCGATCGCGGCGGTGTCGTGGGCCGTGTACGGGGCGCTGCTGGGTTATCTGGGCGGTGTCGCGTTCGAGAACGATCCGCTCAAGGGTGTCGCGGTCGGCTTGGGGTTGGCGTTGGCGGTGACGGCGGTGGTGGAGGCCGTGCGGTTCTTCGTGCGGCGCCGTCGTTCGGCCGCCGAGGGGGCGGCGGGGGGTTCCGGGGTGGCCTCCGTTGGGGACGGGGGTGGGGAGGACCCGGAGGGAACGCGTCGTGTGGGGACTTTTCCGGGTGCGTGATCGTCGTACGTGACAGGCTTTGCCTCTGGGTGACCGTAGGGTGAACTTTCACGGTCTGCTCGGGGTCTGAGTTGTCGGGCGGTCGTGTCGATGGAGAGGGAGATGATGCAGGCGCCAGAGTTCAGCGCGGATCTCTACCGGGAGATCAGCGAGTTCGCGCACGGCACGCCGTCATGGGTGCACACGGTGGCCGAGATCGGTACGGACGCGGGGTTGCTGCTGTTCGCCGCGCTGTTCGTGGCGGGCTGGTGGCGGGCGCGGGGCGCTGACGGGCGGGTGATGGGGCTGGCGCTGGCGGCGCCGTTCGCGGTGGTGGCGGCGTATCTGGTGAGCGAGGTCTCCAAGACCTTCATCGAGGAGGAGCGTCCGTGCCGTGCGGTGGCGGGCGCGATGAACATCGCCGAGTGCCCGGCGCCGGGCGACTGGTCGTTCCCCAGCAATCACGCGACGATCGCGGCGGCGTCGGCGGCGGCGATCGTGGTGGCGTGGCGGGCGATGGCGCCGGTCGTGCTGCCGCTGGCGTTGCTGATGGCGTTCTCCCGGGTGTTCGTGGGGGTGCACTATCCGCATGACGTCGCGGCGGGGTTCGTCCTGGGGTGCGTGGCCGCGCCGGTCGTGGCGGTGGTCCTGGCGCGGGTGGCGGCGCCGCTGGTGGACGCTCTGCGGGGTGTCGCGGTCGGGGTTGCGCTGCTGGGTCCGCGGCCGGTCGCGGGGGTTCCGGGGGCTGCGGTGCCGGGCGGCGCCGTCCCCACGGGTGCGCCGGTGGGGGTCGCGGGCGAGCCGGCCGCCGGGCGTCAGGTCGATGCCGCGGTCACGATGCCGGACGTGATGGGCGGTGTGGTGCCGCGCCGGGAGCCGCGTCCCTGACGCGGGTGGGTGCCCCGCCGGGCGGCGGGTCGAGTTGTTGTTCCGGACGGGCCGTTCCGGTGACGTGGAAGCGTCGCGGGGGCGGCCCGCCGGCGTGTTCGGGGGCCGGGTGTTCCGGCTGTCCGGGGTTGACGAAAGTGGGGGGACGCCGGTGTCGTTCGCGTAGTGCCCCGCCGCTCCCCGGGCTCTTAGGTTCGTGCGGGTGAACACGGATCGGGAGACGAGATGATCACGGTGCGGGGGCTGACGAAACGGTACGGGGACCGCATCGCCGTCGACGGCCTGACGATGGACGTCGCGGCGGGGCGGGTGACGGGGTTCCTCGGCCCGAACGGTGCGGGCAAGTCCACGACGATGCGGATGATCCTGGGGCTGGACCGTCCCACGGCCGGTGCGGCCCTCATCGGGGGTCGCGCCTACCGGGATCTGCGGCATCCGCTGCGGGAGGTGGGGGCGCTGCTGGACGCCAGGGCGGTGCATCCGGGGCGGTCGGCGCGGCGGCACCTGCTGGCGATGGCGGCGAGCAACGGCGTGCCGGCGCGGCGGGTCGGCGAGGTGCTGGCGGCGGTGGGGCTGGAGGCGGTCGCCGGGCGGCGCGCCGGGACGTTCTCGCTGGGGATGAGCCAGCGGCTGGGCATCGCGGGTGCGCTGCTGGGCGATCCGGGTGTGCTGCTGTTCGACGAGCCGGTGAACGGCTTGGACCCGGACGGGGTGCTGTGGGTGCGGCGGCTGATGCGGTCGCTGGCGGCCGAGGGCCGCACGGTGTTCGTCTCGTCCCATCTGATGAGCGAGATGCAGCTGACGGCGGACCGGCTCGTGGTCATCGGCAGGGGGCGTCTCCTGGCCGACGCGCCCGTCGCCGAGGTGATCGCCGGGAGTTCGCGCAACGCGGTGCGGGTCCGCGGGCCGCATGCCGGGGAGCTCGCCGCGCGGCTCGCGGCGCGGCTGGGCCCGGAGGGGGCGCGGGTGCGGCCCGGCGACGGCGGGGCGCTGCTGGTGTCGGGTGTCACGGCCGAGCAGGTCGGGACGGCCGCGCACGCCGCCGGGCTGCCGCTGTTCGAGCTGACGTCGGTGCAGGCGTCGCTGGAGGAGGCGTACATGGAATTGACGGGCTCGAGCGTGGAGTACGACGCGGCGGGTCCGGTCGCGGAGGGGACGGGCCGGTGACCGCGGGAGGGGCGTCGGGGGCGGCGCGGAGGCCTGCGGCCGGTGGCGCGGCGGCGGGGACGGACGGTCGGGGCGGGGCGCCGGGCGGCGGGTTCCGCGGGGCGCTGGCCGCGGAGTGGATCAAGCTGTGGTCGGTGCGGTCGACGTGGTGGGGTCTGGCCGGGGCGGTGGCCATGATGGGCGTGGCGTGCATGATCCTGGCGACCGACACCGCCATGGACAACACCGCCCCGCGCAACACCGCCGTGGACAGCGGTTCCGGGGAGGCCGGTGTCGAGCCGCCCGGGGTGATCGCGGTGACCGACGTGCCCGTCGGTGCGGTGGACCTGGTGCAGTTCGTGGTGCTGACGGTGGCGATCCTGACGGTCACCGGCGAGTACGCGACCGGCGGCATCCGCACGACGCTGCAGTGCGTGCCGCTGCGGGCCCGGATGCTGGCGGCCAAGGCGTCGGTCGTCGCGGCCGTGACGTTCCCCGCGGGGATCGTCCTGGTCCTCGCCGGTGCCGCGGTCACCGCGCCCGTCCTGGGCGAGTGGGGCCGCCTGGACGCGGGCGAGGTGGTCCGGGACGCTCTGGCCGCCGGGACGTATCTGGCGTTGGCGAGCGTGCTGATGACGGGGGTCGCGGTGATGCTGCGCAGTGCCGCGGGGGCGCTCACCACGGCGTTCCTGTTCCTGCTGGTGGTGCCGATGTCGCTGGCCAACGCCCGGTCGGAGGCGCTGAAGAGCGTGGCGGACGCGTTGCCGGCCACCGCCGGCCGGTATTTGATGTCCGGGGACGGCGGCCCTTACCCCGTTGCGGTGGGCGTGCTGATCGTGGCGGGGTGGGCGGCGGCGGTCCTGTGGTGCGGCACGGTGGTGCTGCGCCGCCGGGACGCCTGACCCCGCCCCGGGGCGGTCAGGGGCGGGCCCGTCCGGACGGGGCCGGGCCCGTCCCGTCCGTCCCGTCCGCCGCGCCGGCGATGTCCTGGGCGTCGTTCCCGTCGACCAGCCCGGCCTCGTACGCGACGATCGCGGCCTGCACGCGGTTCTTGACGTCCAGCCGCGTGAGGATGGCGCTCACGTACGCCTTGACCGTGCCTTCCACCACGTGGATCCGCCGGGCGATCTCGGCGTTGGACAGCCCGGCGCCCACCAGCGCCAGTACCTGGCGTTCGCGTGGCGTCAGGTCGGCGATGCGGCGCCGGGCGCGCGCCTCCTGGGAGATGCGGCCGCCCCGCAGCTCGCTGATGACCCGGTGGGCCACCTTCGGCGACAGGTACGCGGCCCCGCCCGCGACCGCCCGGACTCCCGCGATCAGCTCGTGCGGGTCGCCGGACTTCAGCAGGAACCCGCCCGCGCCTCCCGACAGGGCCCGCTCGATGTACTCGTCCTCGCCGAAGGTGGTCAGCATGATGATGCCCGTGCCGGGTGCGGCGCGGCGCAGTTCTCCGGCGGCGGCCAGGCCGTCCAGGCGGGGCATGCGGATGTCCAGGAGGGCGACGTCGGGCCGGTGCGCCAGCACTCCCTCGACCGCCTCCCGCCCGTCGGCGGCCTCGGCGACGACCTCGATCCCGGGGTCGGCGGCCAGGATCGCCCGCACCCCCGCGCGGATCATGGCCTCGTCGTCGGCGAGCAGCACCCGGATCACGGGGTTTCCCTTCGTTCGTCGAGCCGCCGCGACAGCACCGAGGTGCTGTAGGCGTCCTTGCTGATGAGACGTCCGCCATCGAAGCACACCCGGTACACCCATTCGGTGCCCAGCAGGTTGGCCTCGGGGCTGTAGTAGCGGCAGTCGGCGCCCGGCGGCTCGGGGACGGACTCGCGGACGACCGCGGTCCCGGTCGTCTGCATCGACGGCAGCGTCCGTTCCGCGGTGTCCTGGGCGGTGCCGACCCGCAGCGCCCGGTAGTCGTCCGGTTCCAGTACCGAGTTCAGCGTGACGTAGACGTGGTGGCCGGCCATCACGGCGCCCAGCAGGGCGAGCAGCGCCGCCGGGACGACGATCGCGGTGATCAGGCCGCGGCGGACCCGGCGGCGGGCCCGCTCCAGAGAGCGCGCGGACTCGCTGACCGGTCCGGTGCCCGGACGGGTGCCGGTGCCGGGCGGCAGACCGAAGGTGGCGCGCAGCGCCGACCCGGCCGCCGACGCGACCGGGCCGGGCGGGGCGTGGCGGGGGCCCTGCGGGGTCGCGGGCAGGCGGGCGGCGACGCGGAAGCCGCCGCCGGGCACCGGCCCGGCGTGCAGCACGCCGCCGACGAGCCGGACGCGTTCGGCCAGCCCGGTCAGCCCCCGGCCGCCGCCGGACGGCAGGAGCGGCGCGTCCTCGGGCGGCGGCCCGTTGACGACCTCCACCTCGATCACTCCCCCGGTGCGGGCGCCGTCCGGGCCGTCCGCCGGGACATCGGCCGGAGCGGTGTCGTGGGGCCGGTCGGCGGTGCGGTGCGCCAGGCGCACGGTGACGGCGGCGCCCGGGGCGTGCTTGGCGGCGTTGGTGATGCCTTCCTGCGCCACCCGGTGCGCGGCCAGCGCCACCATCGGCTCTCCCGCGAACACCGCCTCCACCCCGGCGGCGGCGTCCCCCGCGTCCCGCGCGGGGTGTTCCTCCGCGTCCTGCCCGGTGCCGTCCCGGTCGTCCTCCTGGACGAGGCGGACCGGGACGCCCGACGCGCGGGCGCGCTCGACCAGCTCGGGAATGCTCTCGCGGCCGGGCACCGTCGGCGCCTCCCCCGCGGACGCCGCAGCGTCGTCGCGCAGCACCCCGATGATCTCCCGCAGGTGCTCGGTCGCCTCCGCCGCGCCCGCGCGCAGCTCCGCCGCGGCCCGCCGGTGCCGCTCCTGCAGCCCGGGCGCGACCTGGAGCGCGCCCGCCCGCACCGCGATCAGCGCCAGCTCGTGCCCGAGCGAGTCGTGCATGTCCTGCGCGATGCGGGCCCGCTCGCGCAGCCGCTCCTGCTCGGCGATGATGCGCTGCTCGCGCTCCAGCCGCTCGGCGCGTTCCCAGCCCGCCCGCACCAGTTCCTGGTACTGCCGCCAGTACCGGCCCATCAGCCACGGCAGGACGCCCAGCAGCACCAGCCACACCGTGCTGGGGAACCAGACGGTCACATCGAGGTCGCGGACGATGCTCAGCGCGACGCCGCCCGCCAGAACGAACGCGAATCCCCACAGCACGGGCCGCGACCGCTGCGACCGCAGGCCCGTCAGGTAGGCCAGGACGGGCATGGCGAACACGAAGTTGCCGTGCAGCGCGGTCGTCGAGATGCCCAGGATCAGCGCCGCGGTCGGGTGGGCCCGCGACATGGCGACCACCACCGCCATCACCGCGATCCCGACGATCTGCAGCCACCACCCCGCCGACTCCGGCTCGAGCGGGGCGAGGGAGTTGACCGCCGGGGGCAGCACCAGGACCGCCCACAGCAGCACGTCGCGCAGCACCATGGCGCGCGTCGGCCGCCGCACCGCTTCCCGAACCGCGCGCGCCGCCGCCCGGACCTGCCCGGGCAGGCGCGCCGCAGCGGGCGCCCGGGCCGGTGCGGGGGTCGACGCTCCCGGCGGCGGTGCGTCCCGTCCGGCGCGGTCGTGGACACCGGGTGCAGAGTCGTTCACCCGGCCCACGCTACAAGCGCGCCGATCTGCGCTGATACTGACGAAAGTCAAGGTCCGCGGCCCCTCCGCGAAGCCGGTCACCGCGGGGCGAACACGGCGGAGGCGAACACGGCGGAGGCGAACGGGTACGCCCACGGCGCCCTGGACGGACCCGCGGATCGACCGTGACGCCGGAGCGGGCCGCGCGGGCGACGAACGACAGGGAGCCCTCCAGCGAAGGGGGCGGTTCCCGGCGGTGAGCAGCCGCAGCAGCGCCGCTGCGGGCCCGTGCGGGCGGGCGCACCGCACGGCTTACACCGCCCCGCGCCGCCCCGCGCCGCCCCGCGCCGAGCGGCGCCGAGCGGCATCCGGCACCGGGCGGCGTCCGTGGTCACGCTGTCTGGCGAGCCGCCGACTCGTCCCCGATCACGGGCCCCTACGGGCGGGCGCCGCCCTCCGCCACCGGCCGGCGGGGCCGCAGGCGGGCCGGGCGGCGGCCTCCCGGCCACGCGGCCCGTCACGCGGTGGGCCCGGCCTCAATTACGGTTGGCCCGTGACCACCCCACCGGCCCTCCCTCCGGACGCCTCCGAGAGCGCCTCCGCGGACGCCGTCCCGGCAGACCCCGTGGACGGGGCCGCAGGGGGACGTCGCGGCCGGCGCGCGCGTCCGCTCGTCCGGCGGATGCGGGCACGTGCGGCGGCCCTCACGGCCGCCCCGGGGACGGGGGCCGGCTCGGGGACCGGCCCCGCGGCCGCCGGGCGGCCGGGGATCCCCCGCGGCGACGCCGCGCTCGCCGTCGGCGCGATGCTGATCACGCTGGGGCTCAGCGCGGCGGCCGTCCGTCCCGGCGACCGGGACCTGTGGCCCGGCGGCGCCGCGATGATCATCGCGGTGACCTTGGCGCTGGCCGCGCGGCGCCGCCACCCCGTGATCGTCCTGGCCGTCGCGATACTGACGCCGCAGGTGTACTACCCGCTCGGGTACCCCGACGGGCCGATCATGTTCGTGTCGTACATCGCGCTGTTCAGCGCGGCGGTCGAATGCCGGCTGATCGTGTCGCTGAGCGCGGTCATCGCCGCGAACGCCGGGTTCATCGTGGCGTCGGTGCTGTGGGCCGACACCACCTCCGATCCCGACGCGCCGCTGGACGCCCCGGGGCTGGCCGCCTTCACCCTGGGGCTGCTGGTCACGATCGGCGCCGGGCAGTACATCCGCGGCCGCCGCGCCCAGGCCGAGGCCGCCGAGCGGCGCGCGGCCGCCGCCGAACGGGACCGCGAGCAGGAGGCGCGGCGCCGCGAGACGCAGGAGCGGCTGCGGATCGCGCGGGAACTGCACGACGTGCTCGCCCACCAGATCTCGCTGATCAACGTGCAGGCGGGCGCGGCGCTGCACCGCCGCGACGATCCCGAACGCGCCTACGCGGCCCTCGAGGCGATCAAGTCCGCGAGCAAGGAGACGCTGCGGGAGCTGCGCGGGGTGCTGGGCGTGCTGCGGCAGGTCGACCAGGACGACGGCGCCCCCGGCGGCATCGTGGGCGCGGACGGTCACGCGCCCGGCGGCAGCCCGGTGTCGCCCGTCCCGTCGCTGGACCGCGTCGGGGAACTGCTGGAGCAGACGGCCGCGGCCGGCCTCGTCGTGCGGCGCGCGGGCGACCTCGCCGCCGCCCCCGCGGACCCGGGCACGGACGATCCGGCGGCGGACCAGGCGGGGCTCGCGGGGCTCGCGTGGTTGCCCGCGCCGGTCGGCCTCGCCGGATACCGCATCGTGCAGGAGGCGCTGACCAACGCCGTCCGGCACTCCGGGGCCGAGCAGGTCACCGTCGAGATCCGCCGCACCCCCGCCGCGGTGATCGTCCAGGTCGTCGACGACGGCGACGGCGCCCCCGCCGCGGCGGCCGGGGGCGGGGACGGCGGCGGGAACGGGCTGCGCGGGATGCGGGAACGCGCCGCCGCCGTCGGCGGCGAGGTGACCGCCGGACCGGCCCCCGGCGGCGGCTTCCGGGTGTGGGCACGGCTCCCGCTGGACCGGCCGCCGGACGGCCCGTCCGGACCCCGCGACCGGACCTGACCGGACGGCGGGACGCACGACGCGCCGGGCGGGCGCGGACACGGGTGAGCGCGGCGCGACGGGCGCCGCTGAAGGAGGAAATGGCGTGATCCGGGTAATGCTGGCCGACGACCAGACACTGGTACGGGCCGGATTCCGGTCGATCCTGGAGGGCGAGGACGACCTCGAGATCGTCGCCGAGTGCGGGGACGGCGAGCAGGCCGTGCGGCAGGCCGCCGAACTGCGGCCCGACGTCGTCCTGATGGACATCCGCATGCCGGTCCTCGACGGGCTGGAGGCCACCCGCCGCATCACCGGCGACCCCCGCCTCGACGACGTCCGCGTGGTGATCCTGACGACCTTCGACCTCGACGACTACGTCTACGGGGCGATCAAGGCGGGCGCCAGCGGCTTCCTGGTCAAGGACACCGAACCGCCCGAGCTGATCCACGGGGTGCGGGTCGTCGCGCGCGGCGACGCGCTGCTGGCGCCCACCGTCACGCGGCGGCTCATCGCCCAGTTCGCGTCCCGCATCGGCGAGCCGCCGCCCACCGCGCGGCTCGACGCCCTCACCGACCGGGAACGCGAGGTCCTGGCACTGGTGGCGGCGGGATTGTCCAACGAGGAGATCGCCGGGCGGCTGGTGCTGTCGCCCGCCACCGCCAAGACCCACGTCAGCCGTATCCTGGCCAAGGTCGGCGCCCGCGACCGGGCACAGCTGGTCGTCCTGGCCTACGAGACCGGCATGATCCGCCCGGGCTGGCTCGGCTGACCCGCGCCCTCGCCGCCCGGCCCCCGCGCCGCGCAACCGGCCCCGGCCCCGGCCCCGGCGAAGCGCAACCGGACCGGGCGCGGCGGTGTTGAACAGAGGTGACGGTAACGACGGAGGCACCGGCGATCGGCGACGCGACGGCGACCCGCGACGGTCCGGCCCCACCGGACGAGCGGCCGGACCAACAGCCGGACGAACGCGGCGCCGAGGCCGCCGCGGCCCTCGCCGGTGACCTGGACGAGGGGTTCGCGGTGCTGTACGAGGCGTACCGCGGCGTGGTGTTCTCCACCGCGCTGCGGCTGTGCGGCCGGTGGGCCGAGGCGGAAGACCTGGCGGCCGAGACGTTCCTGCGCGCCTACCGGGCGCTGTGCGGGTACGATCCCGACCGGATCGCCGCGCTGCGGCCCCGCGCCTGGCTGCTGACGATCCTGATGAACCTGTGGCGCAACGGGCTGCGGTCGGCGGCACGGAGGCCGCGGCAGGACCCGCTGGAGGACGCCGGCGACCCGACCGACCCGGCCGAAGGCGTCGAGGACGCCGCCGCCCGCCGCGAGACCGGCCGGGAACTGGCGGCGCTGCTGGCCGACCTGCCCGACCGGCAGCGCGCCGCCGTGGTCCTGCGGCACGTCGCCGACCTGCCCGTCGCCGAGATCGCCGACGTGCTCGGACTGCCGCAGGGCACCGTCAAGTCGCACATCTCCCGCGGACTCGCCCGCCTGCGCGCCGCCCGCGAGAACGACCCCGGGACGCGGCGTCCCGCACAGCGAGGGGGCAACCGATGACCCGCACCGATCCCACCGACGGCCTCACCGGCGAGCTCGCCGACGGCCTGGCGGCCGACCTGGCCGGGCTGACCGCCGACGCGCCCCCCGGCCTCCTGGACCGCATCGCCGCGCGCCGCGTCCACGTCCCCGGCCCGCTGCCGGACCTGCACGTCGCCTTCACCGACCATGGCGTGGCGTTCCTGCGCGCCGGCCTGGACGCCGAGGCGTTCGCCGCCGCGTTCCGGGAACGGTTCGCGCGGCCGCTGCTGCCCGCCGACCGTCCCCCCGCCGGGCTGGTGCCCGCGCTGCGCACCGGCCGTCCCGGCGGGGTACCGCTCGACCTGCGCGGCCTCACCGAGTTCGAGGCGGCCGTGCTGCGCGCCGCCGCCGCCATCCCCCGCGGCCAGACCCGCCCCTACGCGTGGGTGGCGCGCGAGGCGGGCCGCCCGCGGGCGGTCCGGGCGGTCGGGTCGGCGCTGGGCCGCAACCCCGTCCCGCTGCTGATCCCCTGCCACCGCGTCACCCGCTCCGACGGGTCCGCCGGGCAGTACGTGTTCGGCGCCGACGCCAAGCTGCGGCTGCTGCGCGGCGAGGACGTCGACGTGGACGCCGTCGCCGACCTCGCGCGGCACGGGACGCGGCTGGTCGGCAGCGACACCACCGGCATCGTGTGCTACCCGACCTGCGGCGACGCGCGCCGCATCACCCCCGCGCACCGCCGCGGCTTCGCGGGCCTGGCCGCCGCCCGCGCCGCGGGGTACCGGCCCTGCGCCCACTGCCGCCCCGCCTGACCCGCCCCCCGCCTGACCCGCCCCCCGCCTGACCCGCGCCCGGCCCGGCCGCCCCGGGGCATAGTTCCGCACAAGGCGGGAATGGGGCGTCCACCTGCGGGGACGACCCAAGGAGGGAACCAGCATGCGCGTCGTCGTGATCGGCGCCACCGGCAACATCGGCACCAGCACCGTCCGGGCACTGGCCGCCGACCCGGACGTCACCCGGATCACCGCGCTGGCGCGCCGGATGCCCGGCACCGGCGCCGGCGACACCGACAAGACCGAGTGGGTCGAGGCGGACGTCACCGACAGCGACCTGGTCGCGCCGATGCGCGGCGCCGACGCGGTCGTCCACCTGGCCTGGCTCTTCCAGCCGACGCACCGCCCGGCGGTGACGTGGGACGCCAACGCCGTCGGCAGCGCCCGCGTGTTCGACGCGGCGGCCGAGGCGGGCGTGCCCGCGCTGGTGTACTCCTCGTCGGTGGGCGCCTACTCGCCGGGGCCCAAGGACCGCGCCGTGGACGAGTCGTGGCCGGCGCACGGCTGGCCCGGCGCCGCCTACAGCCGGGAGAAGGCGTACGTCGAGCGGCTCCTGGACGCGTTCGAGGCCCGGCATCCCGACCGGCGCGTGGTGCGGATCCGCCCGGGTTTCGTGTTCGAACGGCAGACCGCCGCCGAGCAGCGGCGGCTGTTCGCCGGGCCGCTGCTGCCCGGCCGCCTCGCCCGCGCCGACCGTATCCCGGTGGTGCCGGACATGCCGGGGCTGCGGTTCCAGGTGCTGCACTCCGCCGACGCCGGCGAGGCGTTCCGGCTCGCCGCGGTCCGGGACGTGCACGGCGCGTTCAACATCGCCGCCGACCCGGTCATCGACGCCGCCGAGCTCGCCGACATGCTGGGCGCCCGCACCGTGCGGGTCCCGCAGCGGGGCGTGCGGGCGGCGCTCGCGGCCGCGTGGGGCATGCACCTGGTGCCCGCCTCGCCCGGGCTGTTCGACCTGGCGATGGAACTGCCGATCATGGACACCGCGCGGGCCCGCACGGAGCTCGGCTGGACGCCGCGGCACTCGTCCCGCGAGGCCCTGCTGGAGTTCCTGGAGGGCCTGCGCACCGGAGCCGGACGCGACACCCCGCCGCTGGCGCCGGGCACCGGCGGCCCGATGCGCGCCCGGGAGTTCGCCACCGGCATCGGCCGCCGCCCCTGACCCGCCCCGTGACCCGCGCACGGACCGGCGGCCGGGCCCGCGACCGCATCCCACCGACCGACCACACCGACACCCCGGTCCCGCCCGGGACGCGTTCCGTCCGGGAGCCGGGGCACCCGAGGAGGGCACCCATGGCCACGATCACTTCCGCGCACCTGCACGACCTGCTGGCCTCCACCGACCGCGACGCCGCACTCGTCATCGTGAAGGGCCGGGCCGCCGTGGTCTCCTCGGCGCCCACCCGGACCGGCGAACCCGACGACGCCATGGTCATCACGACCCGGGACGCGGTGATCGCGGAACTCGACACCGGCGCGAACGAGGAGCAGATCGAGCAGCTCGCCCAGCGCCTCGACGTCGCGCTCGACAGCCTCGGCGGCTGACCCCCGGCCCCTGCGGCCCCGCCCTTACACGCCAGGGTTCCCGGGCGGGCGGCAGGCATCCGCCCCGGGCGCCGATTCGCCGCCGCAGGCCACGACGCCGATTCGCCGCCGCAGGCCACGACGGGGACCGGCCGGTCAGGCCTCGATGGGGGCCGGTCAGGCGTCCCCGCTCCGCTCACTCCCGGCACGCCCGACCCGGGCCCGCTCACCACGGGCCGTCCTCACCCGTTCTCCCCCGGGCCGTCCTCCTCCGCGCCGCCTCGTCCGCGCGGAGGCCGTGCGGGACGGGCGCGGCGCCGGTGGCTGGTGTCGCAGAACGGATAGGCGCGGCTGCGGCGGCAGGCGCACAGCGCCACCGTGAAACGGTCCGACACCACCACCCGGCCGTCCTCCAGCTCCACCTCGACCGGGCCCTCCACCAGCACCGGGCCGCCCGGGACCAGCCGCACCCGGCGCCGGTCAGGCCGCCCGCCGGACGCCGTCGCGCCGTCCACCCCGCTCACCGCCCCCCGCACGCCCGCCGGGCCCGTCCCGGCCGTCGCCGCGCGTCCCGGTCAGGTCGGCCCGGACCACCACCAGCTCCTCGTGGCGCTGCCCGCACCGCACCGCGCCCCGCGCCTCCAGGGTCGCGGCGCGGCGCCGCATCACCGGACCGAACGGCTCGGCCCGCCGCGCCGCCACCACCGGCCGCGTACCCGCGTCCCGCAGCGCCACCAGCGTCGCCGCCACCCCGCTCAGCGCCGACTGCACCACCAGCAGCGTCCCGCCCGGCGCCAGATGCGCCGGGGCCTGCGCGCAGATCCGGTCCAGCAGCGCCCGCCCGCACGGGCCCGCCTCCCACGCGCGGGCCCGGCCGCGCACCGTCTCGGGGACGGCGTCGCCGATCACGTACGGGGGGTTGGCGACGATCACGTCGAACCGCTCCCCCGCGACCGGCTCGAACAGGTCGCCGCGCAGCACCCGCACCGGCAGCTTCCGCAGCCGCGCGTTGACCCGCGCCGCCAGCACCGCGCCCGCCGCCACGTCGACCGCGACGACCTCGCGGGCCCCGCAGCGCGCGGCCGCCACCGCCACCGCGCCCGTCCCGGTCCCCACGTCCAGCACCCGGGCGCCCGCCGCGACCCCCGCGCGGCGCAGCGCGTCCGCCAGCAACGCGGTGTCGGCCTGCGGCCGGTACACCCCCGGCGGCCTCAGCATCGGCACATCGCCCCTGTTCAGCGGCAGCAACACCATGAGAAACCCCCTTCAGCGGTGTGCGATCCGGTCGGCGGGCGCCGCGCCCGGCAGGGGACGGCGCAGCGACGACCGCGGCGGGTCCGCCCCCCAGGCGCCCAGCAGGTGCGCGGCGAGCCGGTCCTCCAGCAGCCCCGTCGCCCGCACCCCGAACGTCACGTCCGCCGCCAGCTCCGGCTCGGCCGCCAGCAGCCCGCCGATCACGTCGTGCCGCAGCACCTGCTCGTGGACGGCGTCGGCCTCGATGTGCTCGGTGTAGAACAGCCGCGCGCGGGGTCCCGCGCCCAGCCGCTCCAGCGCCCGCGCCATCCGCCGCGCCGCGGGCGCCGTGGTGATCTCCGCCGCGGCGAAGTGCCCCACCAGCGCGCCCCGCAGCGACCGTCGCAGCCCGAAGCACGACATCATGTTCACGGTCGCCAGCATCGGCGCCGGGGCGGCGTCCACGTAGGCGCCGTAGGCGGAGTCCAGGCCGAGGTCCTCCAGCAGGTCGGCGTACAGGCCGGAGTGGATGCGGTCGGGACGGCCGCCGCCGAACTCGTCGTGCTCGACCGCGACCAGCGCCGTCTTGGCGCGGCCCCGCAGCCGCGGGATCACCCAGGCGTGCGGGTCGGCCTCCTTCAGGTGGTACACCGAGCGGTGCGCGGCGTGCTCCAGCAGCTGCCACCACTGCCCGGCGTCCCGCAGATGCCCGGCGACGCCCCCGCCGCCGTCGGCGGGCTCCACCAGCAGTTCGTCCAGTGCGTCTTCCAGCTCCGCGCGCGCGTCACCGCCGCCCGGCGCCGCGGGCGGTGCGGTGTCGGCGCGCAGGGCGCCCAGGAACACCGTTTCGAGCGCGCCGCGCAGCCGCAGCAGCTCCGGATCCCACTCCCAGTCCGGGTCGACCCCGGCGAACCCGCGGTAGTGCAGCTCGAAACAGACGTGCAGGGCCAGCTGCAGATCGTCGCCGTAGGGGTCGGCGGAACCCGCGTCCCGCGGCGGCGGCACCACCGTGCCCGGGCGCGCCGGGCCGTCCGGGGACCGCCCCGCCAGAGCGCCGATCACCGCGCGCGACAGGGGGCCGCGCGGCTCCGGCAGGACGGGCGCCGCGTCCCTCCCGCCCGGCCGCAGCGGCGGTGCGGTCTGCTCGGCTGCCATGTTCCCTCCCGTGGTCGAACCCGTCGCAACCCGGTACCCGCTCACCGGCCGCCCATACGCTTTCCGGCCATGCGCCCGGTCACACCGGCCCGGGCGGGCCGCATCGACCCGGCGCCATCGACCCCGGCCCCATCGACCCGGCGGTGCACCTGGTGGCCGCGCCGGTACCGGGCCCGGCTTGGCCGCGCGGGTCGCCCGGGCGACGGTGGTGTGCGCGCGGCGCAATGGCGAGGAGCCGCGGGACGGCGCCACGCTGCGGCACCGCGCGCACCACCGCTCGCCGGGGCGGGCCTGCGGGCGTGCGTGCGGGTCAGCGGCCGGGGCGGGCCAGCGCGCCGGTCAGGAACAGCGCGGTGACGGCCGCGCCGGCCTCCTCCACGCCCATCCGCCGCCGGACCACCCGCGCCACCACGCCCTCCAGCAGGCTGAAGTACAGCTCGGCGAGGGTGTGGACCGGGATGTCGCGGCGCAGGGACCCGTCGGCGGCGCCGCGCTCGAACACCGCGCGCAGCGGCCCGACGAGCCGGGCGTCGACGCGGCGGACCTCCGCGGGCCCCTTGTCGAGCAGCCCCAGCGCCCGGTACTTGCTGATCACGGCGATCGTCGCGCGGGTCGTCCGGGCGATCGCCTCCTCGGTGGGCACGGCCTCGAGGCCGGCGCCGGCGAGCCGCTCGCCCAGATCGGCGAACGCCGCCTCGTAGAGGGAGCACAGCAGCGCGTCCCGGTCGGGGAAGTAGCGGTCCAAGGTCGCACGGGCGACGCCCGCGGCCAGCGCGATGTCGGCCATGCTCGCGCGCTCGCCGTCCTCGGCCAGCACCGTCGCCGCCGCGTCGAGGATGCCCGCCCGGACGGGGTCGTGCGGCACCGTGCTCCTGGTCATCGCCCCAAGGGTAGCGGCGTCCTCACGGCGTGACCGGCACCTCGACGTGCCCGGCGGCGCCGCGCCGCACCGCCGCGCGTCCCGCCGTCGCCTCCGCCGCCCACGCCGCGAACTCCTCCGCCCGCTCCGCCGGGACCGTCACGTCGGCCTCCACGTCCGCGCCGTAACGGACGTCGGACGGCGGCGCCCACCGCGCGTGCAGGTCGCCGAGGAACCGGCCCGCCAGCGCGTGGCCGACCGCGACCGTCACCGTCACGACCGGCCGCAGCTCCACCGTCCCGGCGGCGTCGACCGCGCCCGACACCGCCTGCCCGTAGGCGCGCACCAGCCCGCCCGCACCCAGCTTCACCCCGCCGAAGTAGCGGGTGACGACCGCCGCGGTGCCGGTCAGGCCGCGCCGCACCAGCACCTCCAGCATCGGGATCCCGGCCGTGCCCGCGGGCTCCCCGTCGTCGCTGCTCTTGGTGATCTCCCCGTGCTCGCCCACCACGTAGGCGGTGCAGTTGTGGGCGGCGTCGCGGTGCGCGCGGCGGTGCGCGGCGATGAACGCGACCGCCTCCTCCTCGCTCGCGACCCGCGCCAGGGTGCACACGAACCGGGACCGTCGGATCTCCAGCTCGTGCGTCGCACCGCGGCCGATCATGCGCACCGGGACCGCCTGCCGCACCGGGAACGGGTGACCATCGACCGGACCCTACCGCCGTCCGTCCGGGGCGTCGCCCGGATGGGGCCAGGGGTTGGGGCGGCACCCGTACAGCGACTTGGTCTGCTGCACCATCACCGGTGCCCGCTCGCCCGGCCCGGGGCACGACCGGTGCCCGTGCCCGAGCGCGTGCCCGACCTCGTGGTTGATGAGGTACTCCCGGTAGGACAGGATGTCGCGGCCGTAGGAGTCGTCGCCGGACGCCCACCGCAGCGCGTTGATCACCGACCGTTCGCCTTCGCGGCACGACAGCTCGCCGCCGGTGATCAGCGGCGCGCACACCCGGTCGGTCAGCGCCGGGCTCGACAGCGACACCCGGAACCGCACCGGGCCCTTGTTCACCCGGCGGAACCGCATCGCGCCGCCGTGGCCCCAGCCGCGCGGGTCGTTGAGGATGCGGTGCACCCGGCCTGCGAAGTCCGGGCCGGTGAACGGCAGCCCGCGCTCCACCTCGACGAGGTAGTCCACGATGGGCCCGGCGGCCCCGTCCGGGGGCGCGGCCGTGCCGGGCACGACGGCGTACTCGCCGCCCGCCGACCGCGGGATCTCCACCGGTGCGGGCTGCCGCCGCCCGTTCACGACCGGGCCGGTCTCGGTCTCCCCCGCGGCGGCCGCACCCCCCGCCGCACCCCCCGCCGGGCCGCCCGCAGGGGTGCTCGCGGGGGTGCGGGCGGGGGTGCTCGCGGGGCGGTCCGGCGCCCGCCCGGCC
>NZ_JBHTJA010000090.1:0-29618 GCF_042675525.1 Actinomadura sediminis | reverse complement strand
GCCCTCAACGCCTTCGACATCGCCTTCGAAGGCCGCCTCACCACCACCCGCAACTGACCCGAGCAAGATCAAGTTACACCGTTAACTGGACACTCCCCTTGAGACGCGCCCAGGCCCATTTGCCTCGGACGGAATCGGGGCAGTACCCGCACTCGGCGGCGAGCGCGGCGACGATCGGGAGGCCCCAGCCACCGTTGTCGTCCCAGCGCTCCTCGGCCAGGTCCAGGGTTTCCGGAGTGGGTTCGACGACCTGTCGGGTCTGAGGTTTTCCCGGAGCGTCGTCCCACACCGCGAGGAGAACCCCGCCAGAGTCCAGGCTTATCTGGAAACGGATCTCGCCGCCCGTAGGCGTGGCCGCGACGGCGTTGGTCACGAGTTCGGACGCGACCACGAGCGCATCGTCCGATATGCGCGAGCAGTTCCACTTGTACAGGCGGGCCTTGGTCAGTGTTCGCGCCAGACCCGGCGCCGCCTTGGACGCGAGCATGGAAAAAAAGCGGGCAATTCGGCGTCTCGATCATGATTTGCGGCGATCCCTTCGACTTGTTTTTGTGTTTGCAAGTCAAGGATCAGCCGGCCGATTAGGGTCAATCTTGTATTCGCAGAAGCCTTAAACAAAAAGGATCCGCATGTCTGCTGCAGATGATCTCGATCCGCGGTCGTCGCTCTACGTGTGGCTGGCCCATGACCTGCGGCTTTATCGACAGAGGCGCGGCTTGACGGGCGAGCGGCTGGGAAAGATCATCGGCTGTGTGCGGTCGCACGTTGCCAACATCGAAGCCGGTCGGGCGCGCATCGACATGAAGCAGGCCAAGATCCTCGACGAGGTCTGGGACACGGGCGGCCACTTCCAGACGCTGCTCTTCTTCGCTGAGACAGCCCACGATTCGGACTGGCTGCGCACCTACAGCCAGCACGAGGCCGCGGCGAGCGTGATCCGGATCTATCTAGGCCAGATCGTCCCCCCGCCTCTTCAGACCGAGGGATACATGCGGGCGTTGCTCGAGGAGAGCGACGCCAAGGACATCGGGCAAGCGGTCCAGTCGCGGATGGCCCGGCAGGAGGCGATCCTCACCCGCCCCTCGCCTCCCTACGTCTGGATCTTGATGGACGAAGACTCGATCACGTCCGAGATCGGCGGCCCCGAGGTCATGCGCGCACAGCTCCGCTACCTCCTCGAAGTCGGCGTACTGCCGCACATCTCCATCCGCATCATCCCCAAGACGGCCGGCGCCCATCTGGGCCTGGACGGTCCGTTCCGGCTCATCACGGTGCGAGACCGGCAGATCGGCTACGTCGGCGCTCGCCGAGGCGGCCGCTTGATCGAGGCACCGTCGGAGATAACCGAAATCGCAGTAGATTACGAGCGAATCGGGTTCAAAGCGCTGTCCGAGGACGCCACGCGGACGCGCATCTGCGAGTTGGAGGCGGCGAAGTGACCCACTGGCGCAAGAGCTCGTACAGCGGCGCGATCAACGACGAAGCCTGCGTAGAGGTAGCCGACCTGTCCAGCGGCATCGGCATCAGAGACTCCAAGGCCCCGGACGCCGGCCACCTCCTGGCAAGCCGCACAGTCTTCGCCGGATTGCTCCGGGACGCCAGACTCGGTGCTCTCGATATACCGCATGACTTGGTGCGATAGCCCCCGGTGCGCGCACACGAGATATGCGCTGAGGTTCATGGTTCCGGACGTGCGCATAATATCTATTTGAGGCACGGCTATTGAGGCCTCGAGTGTGTCTGTCTACCCAGACCGGGGACTGAGTTCAGGGCAAAATCGAGCGAGCAGTCATGTTTCGCGGACACCGTCGCAGATAAGTGTCAATGCTCGGGCATCCGTGGTGTTCTCGGCGTCTAGTAGGTAGCCAACCACCGCGAGGATGAATTTTTCGGGCCGTCGGCCCACCTTCCGGAGAAGTGCGTCGGTGGCCTCGGTGAGGCCTTGGCTCCGGCAAGCCTGAATCGCGGCGGCGGACTCAACCGCAGGTGCCTCGTCGCCGGCATAGTCGAGCATGCCGATGGCGTGCTCATACCGGCCGCTCTCGAGATGCAGCCTTAGCTCGTCGACTGGCCAATATGGGTCTGACATCGAACGGTTGCGCCGGTCCCCCATGGCCCCGGGGACCGGCGCCCCGGGCGAAGCGCCGGTCCTCAAGGCCAGAGGCGCCGATGCCTCGCCGCGCGCGCCAGCAACGATGCCCGTGGTCGGCCCGGGGACTACGGCATCAGACTCGTCCGAGACTCGTTGGAGGAGCCGTTCCAAGTCGCCCAAGGGCATGGTCCTAGCGGGTTGCTTGCTCGCCGCGATCAGGTGAAGCTTGCGGACCGTCCCCTCGTCGGGGACCACGAAATCCCCTGAAGCGAGCCGGTTGATGACGGACCGGGAGCTGTTGACTTGGCGCGCGACGCTGCGTTGCGACCCGCCCATATCCTGCAGAAACGCGCGTACCACCTGGGCAAGCTCGCGACGCGCTGGGGGCAGGGAGGCTGGAAGGGCCTTCAGACGTCCGAGTGGCGGCACAGAGAGCTCCCTGGGTCTCCTTGGGCTACCCGCCCAATCTTGACGGACGCCTACGACATTTGAGGTGGTTCCGCTGCAGGCTGGGACACTCCGGGACACGGCAACAAGTAGGGACACCGAGGGACAGGAAGAGCTTCCATATCCCCGAGAGCTGCGCTTCTCTGGAACGAACGGGCAGGACTGACCTGCTGCCTGACCACGAGGCCGTCACTGCGGTGTACACGGGAGGACTGGGAAGCATGGCTGTAGCGCCGTCCTGGACGGACGAACGACTCGGTACCAAGAAGCGCGTCGCTCTGTGGCTGGTGCAGGAGGTCGGGGTCAGCAACGTTTTCACCAAGGAGCAGCTGAGAACTGCGTTCGAAGGGGTCAGCCAAGTGGACCGCCGCATGCGGGAGCTGCGCGATCACGAGTGGCAGATCGACACCAATCGCGAAGACCCGACCCTCGACCCCAGTGAGCACCGCTTCGTGCGGCAGGGGCTACCGGTGTGGGAGCCGGGCGTTGCCGGCCGCAAGGCGACGGACTCTGTCGGAGCGGTACAGCGCCGTGCCGTGCTGATGAGGGACAACTATCTCTGCCGGGCCTGCGGCATTGGAAACGGTGAGGCGTACCCTGACGGCCACGGAGCCACCTCTCAGTTGGACATTGCGCGACGTTCGGTCACTTTGCCCAGTGGCGAGATCAAGGTGCAACTGGTCACCGAGTGCAACCGGTGCCGCGTTGGCGGACGCGAGGCGGGCATTGACCTGAGCGCGATCGCGATGGCGTTGGCGCAGCTCTCGCCCTACGAGCGCAAGATGCTATCCACCTGGATGGAGCGGGATGCTCGGGCCTTCAACGAAGTTGAGAAGCTTTGGGGCGTCTATCGCACTCTGCCGGCGTCGGCGCGAGCGGAGGTCCGCAGCATGCTTCCGTAGTTTCTTTCAAGCTAGAGTCGGCGATGGGCCCGGATTTTATCTCTGCGGCATCTGCATCACTTTTATTCACGCAAGGAGCGAACATGTCGATCGACTTTGGTCTGCCTCGTGAGGCCACCGCCAACCGGAAGCTCGTGGCCGAGCGACTGAACGAGTTGCACAACGGAAGCGGGGTCCCGGAGACGCTAACCGTTGAGTGGCGTGGAAAGCCAACGCATGTCGAGGTGATTGATATGCCGGTCGAGGTCCTCCGCTACAACCCCGGCACGCATCGCATCCGCGCACAGCGCGCGTATGACCCAGCCCGAGACAAAGTTCTTGAGGAAGACCCCTGGAGTCCGGAGAGCCAGGATTACCTACACTACCTGCTGAAGGCGTTGCCGGCTGATCCGTCCAAGACGGACAAGGCCTTTGAGGATCTTACCGAAAGCCTGCGAGAATATCAGCAAAACGAACCTGGGCTGATCACCCGCGAAGGTATTCTCGTTAATGGCAACACACGCCGCGCCGCCCTTAAAGATCTCGGCCGGACCAGCATGCGGGTTGGTGTTCTGCCTGAGAGCTGTGAATGGACGGACATTCACGCTGTCGAACTCTCCCTGCAGTTGCGTCCGGACAACCGCCGTGATTACTCCTACATCAACCATCTTCTTGCTCTAGAGGAGCAGGTAAAGCTCGGCAAGCCTCTACCGGAAATCGCCCGCAACTTTCATACCACAAAACCGGCCTGCGACCGCGACCTGTGGATTCTGGCCCAGTTGCGGGACCTCCTCAGTCGCAGTGACACTGGTGATGCCTCGTTGCGGCTCATGGACTTCGAAGAGGCCAAGGAAAGATTCTTTGAGCTCTACCGTGCTTATAAGACCGAGAGCGCGCGTAATCGGGAACGTGCCGACCTGATGAAGGAGGGGCGACTGGCCGCTATTGTGCTCGAGTTCGCCAAGACGGACGTCCGATTCATTGAACCAGACTTCCACAAGCGTTTCTTGAAGCAACGGTTGCCTGCAGACATCACACCCCCTCCCGCACAAGAAACATCCACAGTGGCCATCCCTGGTCTAGGCCGCTCCCTCCAGGCCGCTGGTGCTGAGGTTGCCGCAGCCAAAGCGCTCACCGACTCTCTGCTGCAAGCTAAGGCTGTGAAGACTCGTGGCTCTGCTGCGCCCCCTGAGGAGCAGGCTGCGGCAGCCAAGCTGTTCGAGAGTGCATACAAAAGCTTTAACGAAGCACTGGAATTCGCAGGCAAGGACTTCCGGCTCCGCAAGAAGCGCCTTGCCGCTCCCGACCGCATTGTCGATGCTTGTAAGGACTTGGAGCAGTGTGTTACTGACCTCGTTCTCGCCCGCGGCAACGGGAGTCTGGATGAAGGGGCGTTTGACGACGCGCTGCTGCGGCTGCGCGAAACCATGAAGCGTGTGGCTGCGGAGGCTGGTAAGAGCGTGCCCATCCCGGGCGATGGGCTGACATGGCTTAATGGGGCTGTGGGGAGGCAGCAGTGACAGCTACGGAGGTATCGCTGCGAATCTCGTTCGACGTAACGCGGACCCGCGTGGTTCTGCGCACCGTCCCTGGGCATGAGGAGGAGTTCGCAGTTCTTGCCGCGCGCATCGCCCCCGGCGGCCAACGTGGACCACTAGTGGGCGAGTTCGACCTCGACGACTTTCTCGACCGCATCATCGAATTGGGGTCCTGGCGGCACGAAGGCGTCGAATGGGAAGATGCGCTGCTGCAACTCGTCAACGGCGTTCTCGACGACGCCGAGCGAGCTGAGCAGAGGCTGCGCGGGGATACGGGCCAAGGCGCTCTCGAGCCGGGCGACGTACCAGAGCTTCTCGGTGACGACTGGACTGGGGACCTTACCGCCTTCCAACTACGTGACGTAGCGCAGCTTCTATGCCTTGGGCATGGGGCCAATTTCAGCGTTCCCGGCGCCGGCAAGACTCGCGTTTCACTCGCCGTCTACGCCGCCATGCGCGAGCAGGGCTTGGCTAAGCGACTTCTCGTTGTGGGGCCGAAGTCCGCTTACGAGGCTTGGCAGACGGAGAGTCAACTTTGTTTCCGAACCCCGCCGCGCATCGTTGTCATGGGCCGCGTTCCCGACTATGGAGCCGAAGTGCTGCTGGTCAACTATGAACGGCTTTCCCGGTCTTTGCCCGGGCTCATGTCCTGGCTAGGCACCGCGCCATCGATGTTGGTGCTCGACGAGGCCCATCGTATGAAGCTTGGCGCGAACGGAACCTATGGTTCAGCCTGCCTCGCACTCGGGCCCGCTGCCGCCCGGCGGCTCATACTCACCGGCACACCGGCCCCCAACGGGGCTAGGGACCTGGAAAACCTTCTGTCATTCGTTTGGCCTGGTCGTGGTAAGCGTGTGGTTTCCGACGCAGTACGGGGGGGCGACCTAGCCTATGCCAGCACCGTGCTCCGACCTCTGTTCACCCGAACCACCAAACGTGAACTGGGTTTGCCGCCGTTCGAACCAAAAGCTCGGTATGTTCGGCTTCCGCCGATCCATCGCGAGGTGTACGAAGCACTTAAAGGCAACTTTTCTGCGCGGGCTGAGGCATCTCGTAACGACATTGAAGCACTCGGACGGACAGCACTGCGTCTGCTTATGGCCGCAACTAGCCCGGCGCTTCTTGTTGAGGGAAGCAGCCCATACGAGCCACTCGCCTACCGTGTACCGCCGCTACAAGCCGCGCCCGACGAGCCCCTCTATGCGCTCTTGCGTGAGCTGCCGAGTTATGAACTTTCCCCCAAGTTCCGGGAGGCCGTCAAGATTGTCGCTACGAATGCATCAGCGAATCGAAAGACGATCGTCTGGACGACTTTCGTGCGCAATATCACCACTTTGGCCGAACTTCTCTCGCCGTACTCTCCCGCTGTTGTACATGGGGGCACAGCCGACCGTGATGAAGAGATCCGGCGTTTCCGCGAGGACTCTGACTGCAAGGTGTTGGTGTCGAACCCAGCTACCCTTGGTGAGGGGATAAGCCTGCACCACGCTTGCCACGACGCAGTCTACGTTGACCGCGATTTCATGGCCGGCCGTTTCTTGCAGAGCCTTGACCGGATCCATCGCCTGGGCCTGGCTCCGGGAACGGAGACCAGGGTCTCCGTTCTCGTCGCGGAGGGCACTATCGACGAGGTGGTTCAGTTGCGCCTCGAGGTAAAGTTGAAGTTTATGGGCAGCATCTTGGACGACCCCGAAGTGCGCCAACTTGCCGACCTCATTGAAGAGCCCATTGGCACCGCCGGTCTAGATGCGGCGGATATTCGCGAACTTTTGCGCCACCTTGAGTAATCACTAAGATGAGCAGAGAATAGCGAACGGGACCTGATATCCGTTGAGATTCAGGGGTGGTCTCCTCGCGGCCCCGCCTGCGCTGAGTGGTGAGTATCGGGGGAGGGCCGAGCCGCGAGGAGTAACCTTCAGCTGATTCTTGCTCGGTGTTGCAAGAAGAGCTTATGCCGGTCGTGGTCCTTCTGTCCTGTGAAGGCCTTGAACTGGCCGAGCTTGTATGCGGTGGTGGTGGCGCGCCGTACGGTTTCGATCTCGAAGTCCCGCCCCAGGAGAGTTAGACGATGCTCTAGCTCCGGATCATCGAGGTCGAGATTGGCTGCGCGGAGGAGCTGCGCCTGGGTCATGAAGTCGCCGTGGTCACGGAGCGCCCGGTAGATCTCGTCATGGGCGGTGTCGAGCGTAAGCTCGCGAGGTTTGCCCTCCTGGCGTAGGGCCTTGGCGATGGCCTCGCCGACGGCTCGTGCCACCGGAGGAGGGAAGGCGTTGCCGATTTGCCGGTAGCGGGAGGTCTTCCGGCCTGTGAACTCCCAGCCCCAGTCGTCGCTCCAGCCTTGGATGCGGGCCACCATCTCACAAGTGAGCTTGGGGCCGACCTCGAAGACGTCGCCGGGCTCCGGTGCGTGATTGGCGACCCCCAGAGCGTCTACTCCCAGTTCCGCCCATGCCTTCTTAGCGCGAGTCGGCCCCAGGTCGGCGCCGCCGTGCTTCTTGGACCCGCCGACGATCGTTGGGCCGATCTTGTTGGCCTTCTCGGCCCATTCCTCCGCGCCCTCCCAGCCGTTTACCGCCATGAGGTCGACGAGCGTCTCTCCAACAGTCGGGGCCTTGCCCTGCGGAGTCGGCCAGTGGAAGTAGGGAGCGTATTTCTCCTGCATCGCTACCAGGACGAACCGTGGACGTAGCTGCGGTACTCCGTAGTCAGAGGCATGCAGCAACCGCCATTCGCCGATGTAGCCGAACTCCTGGAGCCGGTCGAGTACATGCTGCCGGTATCCGGCGAACCTGGGCATGCTGAGCCCGCGGACGTTCTCTAGGAGGAGGGCCTTGGGCTGCATGAACTGGACCTGCTCCACGGCCCAGGCGAACAGGTCTCGTTCGTCGCTAGCGCCGAGCTGCTTCCCCGCGATGCTGAAGGGGGGACATGGCACCCCTCCGGCCAGAAGTTCGACGCCCTGGTAGTCGGACGGCTTCCAGACCTCCGGGTCGGCAACGTCACCGCATTGGACGATCGAGCCGGGCAGCAGGCCGCGGCGGCCTTCGAGGTTCTCGGAGAGCGTGTTCGCTGCGTTCTGATCGAGTTCGACCGCGAGGCGGTGTTTGAACCCGGCCAGCTCAAGGCCGAGGACCTGGCCGCCGGCCCCCGCGCAGATCTCGACGACTTCAAGATCCGCCACTACGGCCTCCTGTTGTTCGTGTGTCCGGCGGGGCAGGAGTCATACGCAGTATCTTCGCTCATAGCCCCCCTTGACGAGCGAATCGAGTGAGTGACGCCACCGTGTCCAGTGAAGACGGCACCGACCGACGAGAGAAGGCCTGGGCGGCGGGTACGTACCCCCGGCCCGCGAACGAGGGCCGCTCGAGGAACATGAAGGCGAACCGCCGCTCGGACACCAAGCCGGAGATCGCGCTCCGCCGTGCACTGCATGCCCGAGGCTATCGTTACCGGAAAGACTTCCGGCTTGACCTCCCCGGCGGCGTCCGTGTCCGGCCCGACATCGTCTTCACTGCCCGCAAGGTCGCGGTCTTCGTGGACGGGTGCTTCTGGCATGTCTGCCCCGAACACGGACGGGAGCCGACCAGTAACGAGTGGTACTGGACCCCTAAGCTCCGCCGGAACGTGGAGCGAGACCGAGCCGCCGATGCAGCCCTCCAGGGCGCTGGCTGGCGAGTCGTACGTCTCTGGGAACACGAACCCCTCCCATCTGCGGTGGAAGCTGTCATCGAGGCCGCAGGACCAGCCTCTGCCGAACGTGAGTTCGAAGCTACGCAACACCTCGGACATTCCGAGGGTGATGGTGGTGGCACTCGGCGTAGTTGACCACGGAACTGGCGTTGAAGGCTTGCCGACGGAGCGGTATGGGGTATCCGTGGCTTCTGGGGAAACTTAGAAGACCTTCTGCGGCAGGTGAGGTGGCAGCACTGGCGGGGTGCTTCGTTCCTGCTCTGGGGCCCAGAGTGGGTGATGGCTCGTCCGCAACGAGACGCGTGTTGCGGCGGGCGAGTGTGCGTATGATTGGCTTACCCGCCCCGGGCATTGGTCTTCAGGCGGGTCTCCCTTTGGGCTCTGCGTTCCAGGTGGAGGAGCCTCATCGGCCTGCTGTGGCCACCAAAGTCGCATGGGATGGGCGCAGAAGGAAGTAAGTTGATCTCCTGTAAATGACTGAGTTGAGGATCGAGTATGCCGTCTGCGGCGTCGGCTGGCAGTGTCTGCAGTAATAGGGATACTGGGGAGCATCTGATTGTGCGTCCAGAGGACGATCGCGAGCTGCAGAAGGTGCTCAACGAACTTTCGAGTTTCGACTTGGAATTGAAGTTCCGGGACTCGATTCAGCGATCGATCGATTACATTCTTGATGGTGCCAAGACTGGCCGGTTCCGGCTTCATGATCCTGAGGTGGAATCTGGGGAGCGGGCGGCTGTCGGAACAAAACTTGAATACGAGCTCATCAGAGAATTTTCCTGGACCAAGGAAAAGCCTCTGGATGTAGTGATCGCAGATGTTCCCGTGGACATCAAAGCTACAGTGCATAGGAACTGGAGCATCCCCAAGGAGGCCCACTGTCAGCTGTGTATATGTGTCAGGATTGATGCGAGAACGTATCGGCACGAGTCGTGGCTTATGCGTACACACCGGTCGCTGCTGTACAAGGGCAAGGGTAATGGCGACGGTCAAGAGGGGTATTGTGGTCGATGCGCTCAGTACCTACGGTGTTTCGCTTTATGGTGAGGGGAAACTGCCGATCAACCCCCTCACTCTCTTGAGCGAGCAGGATCGCGCTGCAGTTTTTGCACCTCGGGTCGGGCAGGAAAAGCGGCTCACTCATCTTTTCATGACACTTCCTGGCGTTGTTATTCCACGGAGCGCAATTCTTACTGTCTGTGCCGGGAACGACGACCCGATGCGGCGTGCTCGTGCTCTGAAGAATAGGTTCGCTGCCATGGGCTGGAAGCTTCTCTGTGGAAAATGGGAGGAGGAGAGAGTTGAGGGGGCAGCCTTGGGTTATGACCTGTCGGGCGCTGCGTGGGTTGCCATCAAGAATGTCCCCGATAATTAACTAGACTATTAGTGGGTTTTTTCGCCTATGGCCCTCGTTTGCTTCTAAATCAGGCGACGGTTGTTTGGTTGGTGGGGGTTGGGGTGCGGGCTTCGGGTGGGGCGGTTACTAGGCCGTGGTCGGTCAACTCCCAGAAGTGGCGGCGGGAGGGGTGGAGGAGCTGGGCCGCCGCTTTGTAGGCGGCGAGGCTCATCAGGGCCCAGTAGAGGGGAATGGTGAGCATGGTGCGGACGGCTGGGAAGAGGCCGCGTTCCATGCAGCCGGCCATCATGCAGTAGATCATCAGGAAGTTGCCGATGATCATCGTGGTGCCGCCGGTGTAGAGGAGGACGGGCGGGTAGAGGGCCTCGACGTGGCGGGTGCCGGTGCAGAGGTAGAGGGCGGTCAGGGACCAGAAGACCGGGTTGGCGAGGGTCGTCAGGGTGGGGAAGCCCATCGTGAGGTGGAAGGCGATCGTTCGTCTGGTGCCCAGCTGGCGCCAGAGGCGCAGCGGGTGGCGGGTGTGGACGAGCCAGGTCTGCATGAAGCCCTTGATCCAGCGGCTGCGCTGGCGGATCCAGTTGCCGAGGCGGCTGTTGGCCTCCTCTTCGGTGACGGAGACCATCATGCGGACGTCCCAGCCGCGGCGGGCGATGCGGATGCCGAGGTCGGCGTCCTCGGTGACGTTGTAGGGGTCCCAGCCGCCGAGGGCGCGGAGGGCGTCGGTGCGGAAGTGGTTCGAGGTGCCGCCGAGGGGGATCGCCATGCGGTACCGGTCGAGGCCGCGGAGGAGCAGGCTGAAGTTCGTCGCGTATTCGGCGGCGAAGCAGCGGGTCAGCCAGTTGGTCCAGGGGTTCCAGTACTGGAGTTCGGCCTGGACGCACACGACGCGGTCGGGGAGCGAGTCGAAGGCCAGGACGGCTTTGCGCAGTTGGTCGGGGTCGGGACGGTCCTCGGCGTCGTAGATGACGACGAACTCGCCTCGGGCTCGGGCCAGTCCGATGTTGCAGGCCTTCGGTTTGGTGCGGGGTGTGGACGGGGGGATGCGGACGACCTCGAAGGGGGCCGTCAACGGGGGGAGCGCCGCACGGGTCTCTTCGTCGTCCGCTTCGACGAGCAGGAGGATCTGCAGGCGGTCGGCGGGGTAGTCGAGGTGGGCGAGGCGTTCGAGGAGCGTGGGGAGGACCTTCGCCTCGCGGTAGAGGGGGACGAGGACGGTGTAGGGCGGGAGGTCGTCGCGGTGCGTGGCGTCGACCCTGATGACCGGGGAGTTCCAGGCGCCGAGGACCATCGCGGCGCGGAAGACGAGTGTCGCGGCGTAGACGATGGTGAGGAGCGCGACGAGTGCGCGGGCGTACTGGTGGGGGGCGGGGCCGTGGCCGGTGAGGGCGTGCAGGGCCACGGCGGTGGTGAGGACGACGAGTGCGGCGACGGCGGTGATCGTCTGGCCGGTGCCGAGGAGGCGGCGCGCGCTCAGTTCGTCGGGGAGGGTCATGGGGCCTCCTTGCGGCGGTAGATCCGCTGGACGTCGTCCTGGAAGAGGAGCGTGTAGTCGCGGGTGAGCGCGGGGTCGTCGCGGAGCCGGCGCCATACGCGGTCTTCCCAGCCGGGGAGGGTGCGCGCGTAGATCCAGCGGACGTGGGCGGCGGGGGTGCGCAGGGCGGGTTCCCACAGGCGGTAGCTGCCCTCGTAGACGATGCGGCCGGTGGGGACGCCCGAGCGGAACGCGATCGTCTCGTTGTGGGGGCCCTCCATGAGGAGGTCGCCGTGGTCGTAGTGCTCGCGGAGCCAGGCGGCCGCGGGCCGGGCGGTGTCGCCGGACGTCCAGTTTCGCGGTTCGGCGAGCGTGGCGGTTCCGGGCACGGCGAGGACGGTCGCGACGGCGGCGGTCGCGAGGGCCGCGCGGGCCGGGAGGCGGAGGAGCCGGCGGGGCGCCGCGGAGACGAGGTAGCCGAGGAAGAGGGCGGTGGGCAGCGCCATGATGAGGGCGAAGCGGACGTTGTAGAACTCGCCCTGGAGTTCGGGGACCTTCATGGGGCGCCGGCCGGAGCAGAGGGCGTAGACGAAGAAGGGGAGGAAGGAGAGGAGGGTGTAGGGGGCGACGGCGGCGGGGCGGAGGCGGTGGCGCCACGCGTAGACGAGGAGGCCGGCGAGGGCGGCGAGGAGTGCGGGGAGGCCGAGGTCGTGTGCGAGCGCCCAGGCGTAGGTCGTCCCGGAGCGGGTGGGGGAGCCGATGTTCTCGTCGGCGGACGACACCCACAGTGACGCCTTCGCGTACTCGCCGGACAGCCAGTAGAGCGCGTCACCGAAGATCGCCTGGCTCCACCCGATCCACGCGACGACGCCGCTGAACGCGACGACGCCGAAGAAGAGCGTGTGGGCCTCGACGTGGGCGGGGCTCTTCCACCGCCGCCAGGAGATGTACGCGACCACGAGGGTGAGCGCGGCGGCGAGGACCCAGCCCTCGTAGCGGGTGAGCGTGGCGAGCATCGTGGCGAGGGACGCCGCCACCAGCCGGGAGTACCGTCCGGTCCGGGACCATTCGTGCAGGTGGTGGACGGCGACGGTGATGCAGGCGAACAGCGGCAGTTCGGTCATCGGGGTGCTCTGCAGGTAGAGCACGTTGGGGTTGAGGGCGAAGGTCGCGGCGGCGGCGAGGCCGGCGGCGCGGGAGCGTCCGAGGGTGGACGCGGTCAGGTACAGGTACCGGACGGTCACCGTGTAGGACGCCATCGAGATCAGTGAGCCGGCGAAGCCCGAGTGGTAGAGGTCGTCGTACCAGACGAGGGGCAGCGCGAGCAGGTGCGGGAGCGGCGGCCAGACGCCGCCGAGCTGCGCGAGGCCGGGGGTGGGGCTGTCGAGGACGCGCCGGGCGATGAGGAGGTGCGCGGTGGCGTCGTTGTACAGCAGCACGGTGCCGAGGTTCAGGTGGTGGACGAACGCGCCCGCCGACAGCAGCACGGCCGCGAGGGTGACGAGTGCGAGCACCGGGTCGGACGGGGTGAACAGGGCGCGTGTCCGCCGCCACTTGTGGCCGTCGCGGACGAGTTCGGCGTAGACCCGCGCGAGGCTGAGGAACGATCGGACGATGACGCGGGGGGACGCGCCGGTCGGTTCGCCGTGGGCGCGCGGGTGGTGCTCGACGGGGTGTTCGACGACGCGGGCGTGGCCGCGGCCGATGCGGGCGAGGAGTTCGGGGTCGATCGCGGCGGCCTCGTCGACGAGGTCGAGCCCTTCGAGGAGCCGCCGGTCGAGGAGTTTGTAGGCGCAGTCGACGTCGCGGCTGCGGGTGCCGAGCAGGAGCCGTCCGGCGAGCGTCCACAGGTGCCCGTTGACGCGGCGCGGCAGGGGGTCGGCGCGTTCGCGCCGGTAGCCGATCACCGCGTCGGCCCGGTCGTGCCGCCGGACGGTCAGGAGGGCGTCCAGGTCGGCGGCGCGGAACTGGCCGTCGGAGTCGGTCAGCAGGAGCCAGCGCATGGACGTCCGCTCGAGGGCGGTGCGGATGCCGGTGCGGACGGCCGCGCCGTAGCCGCGGTTGCGTTCGTGCCACACGCCGATGACGCGTCCCCCGGAGCGGGCGACCAGGTCGTCGAGGACCGCGCCGGTCGTGTCGGGACTGCCGTCGTCGACGACGATGACGCGGTGGTCGTGGCCGAGCGCGGCGAGGGTGGTGAGGAAGTCCTCGACGGTCGCGGCCAGGTTCTTCGCCTCGCGGTAGGCGGGCATGACGACGACCACGCCGTCCGTGGCGGGACGCGGCGCGGGGGCGTCCCGTAGCGCCGCCGCGTCCGTCATCGGGCGGTCTCCGTCTCGCGCCGGAGCGTTTCGGGCGGGGCGGCTCGGCGGCGGAAGACCCCGAGGTCGCAGGCGAGGTAGGCGGCGGTGCTTCCGGTGAGGACGCCGAGGAGGGCCGCGGGCAGCGGGCCGGTGCGGCGGTAGGCGAGGAGGAAGACGGCCGTGTTGGCGCCGAGGGCCAGCAGGACGGACGCGTGGTAGGCGGCCCAGCGCGGCCATGCGACGCGGATCGTCCGGTCGCGCCAGGTCCAGGTGGTGCTGAGGAGGAAGTTCAACTGGGCCGAGGTGAGGAATCCGGCGGCGTTGGCGAGCGGCCAGGGCGTGCCGGCCCGGCCGAGCGCGGAGGCGAAGGCGTATTGGAGAGAGAAGCAAAGGCCCCCGACGGAAACGTAGCGAAGCAGGCGTGAGGTAAGGCGGGTCATTCGTGTCCTTGGCCGGTGACCGTTTCATTGGGTCGGCGAGGACGCGACTGAGGTGCTCTGGGCGTCTTCGCTCCGGATGGGGTCATACCCGTGCGTCCGCCAACGCGGGTGATCGGACGCCAAAAGTCCGTACAAGGACCGAACGGCCCGGCCGGGGCGCGGAACCGGAAGGCGCACCGGCTTGTGGGAATGTCCGGCTGAGTGCTCAATTCGCGGAGGCGGGGTTGCCGGGGTGGAGGGCGGTGATGCCGAAGGGGCCGGCGGCGTACAGGGTGCCGTCCGGCCGCAGGGCGAGGGTTCGGACGGGGAGCCCGAGGGGGGACAGCAGCATGTCCTCCCCGGCGGAGCGCCAGAACCAGATCCAGCCGTCGGCCCACGCGGCGGCGAAGGCGGGGCCGTCCGGGAGGAGCGCGGAGGTCACGGCGGACACGGCCGTGGGGCGCCGGACGGCCGGCTGGTCGAGGAGGTCGGCGCCGATCGTCCACATGCGGACGGCGCCGTCCGAGCCGGCGAACACGGCGAGGCGGGCGCCGGGCGTGGTGAGGCACGTGACGGCCCGGATCGCGCCGAACGGGGTGGCGCACTCGTCGGCTGGTGCGTCGGTGCCGGGCTGGACGGCGCGGAGGGCGCCGGAGCGGTCGCCGAGGACGATCGTGGACGCGGTCGGGTCGGCGCCGAGGGCGGTGGGGGGCGCGCTGCCGGGGAGGCGGGCGAGGAGGGCGTCGTGGCGGGCGGTGTCGGGGCCGAGCAGGCCGAGGTCGCCGGACGAGCCGAGGTGGAGGAGGGTGCCGTCCGGGAGGGGGACGAGGCCCCGGACGGTTCCGGCGTTCGCGGACGTCCGGTCGAGGACGCTTCCGTCCTCGGTGGAGATCGTGTGGACGGGGCCGTCGACGGTCGCACCGTGGAGGACGTCCGCGTCGGTGCCGAGGGCGAGGCTGGAGACCGTCCCGGACCCGGGGCCGTCCGGAAGGGCGCTCGCCCAGGCGGGCACCCAGGTGGCGTGCCGCGCGAAGCGCGCGAGGCGGTCGGCGAGGGCGCCGTCCGGGAGGAGCAGGGCGCCCAGCCGGAGGACGGACGCGCGTTCGGCGGGGGAGTTCGCCGAGAGCAGGCCGGTTCCGACCGTCAGCCAGGCGTCGGTCGCGGGGCCGGGGACGGTTTCGAGCGCGCCGGTCACGACGATGGGCTCGCCGTGGACGAGGAAGCCCGGGTCGGCCAGGAGCTGCGGGGCCACGCCGGCTTCGACGGCGTGCCGGGCGAGGTGCCGCAGGACGTAGCCGGACGCGCGCGACCAGTCGGGCCTGCCGCCGGACTCGGGCACGGACGCGTACATGCCGGCGCCCAGCGCCCGGTCGATGTGGGCGGTCGCCTGGGGGGTGCGGGCGCGCCGGATCGCCTCGGCGACGGGGCGGCAGCCGAGGAGGTGCCCGTCGCCGGTGCGCTGGACGAGGGGCATGACGGCGGTGACGGCGGCGCGGGCGCGCTGCGGGTCGCCGGTGAGCGCGCTCGTCCAGCCGTACCAGGTGTCGGCGTCGAGTTCCTCGTAGGCGGACGCGAGCGCCTCGACGGCCGGCCATGCCTGCGGGTGGACGAGCCGGAGCCAGCGGCCCACGACGTCGCCGCCGGGGCCCGCGCGCAGGGCCAGCTCGGCGAGGCCGGCGTTCGGGTGGTACCGGGCCGCGGCCGCGGCCAGGCGGGGGTCGACCCGGATGGCGGCCGCGGTGCGCCGGAGCCATTCCGCGAAGGCGGCGCGGTCGGTGTACCGGGGGTCGTCCAGGTTGACCAGGTCGGCGCGCGCGGAGAACGTCGTGAGGTACTCCGGGCGCGCCTCGGCGAGGAGGCGGACGTGCGGCAGCTCGGTGAGCGGTTGCAGGAGCGACTCGACGATCCCGCCCGCTTCCGCGCCGTCGCAGCGGATCCCGCTCTCGTCGAGCGACGGGGCGACGATCGTGGTGCGCCGGGCGTCCGCGGCGAGGACGGCGAGCAGCGCCTCGGGGGTCTCCCCGGGGAGGCTGAGCTGCTCGGCGAGCGCCCAGGTGGCCGATGCCACGGTCATGCCGCGGAGCGGGACGAACGCGTGGAAGTGCGCGGCGAACGCGTCGTCGGCCATCAGTTCGGCGATGAGCCGGGTCTTCCCGGCGGCGGGGGATCCCGTCACCAAGCACACGGACGGGCGCCGGTCGTCCCGGGCCCACCGGCGGAGGGTCGCCGCGGCCGGATTCCTGCCCGCCCCCATGTCGTGGGGCGGCGGTGCTCGGTGAGTCACATTTCCTTCCGGGGCCATTCGGCCCACGCGCCTTCGGACATCTCCCGGATCATCCACGCCCAGGGGCCTTCGCCGTCGTCTCCCCACGGTTCGCCCGGACCGTGGGCGAACGGCGCGGGGTCGATCGTGTGGAGTTCGACGGCCAGTGCGCGTGCGCCTTCCATGTACACGTCGAATTCTTCGCGCGGGTCGTCCGGCTTCTCGTCGATGGACATCGCGTAGGACGCGCTGTACTTCTTGGCGTTCCGTTCGATCGCGTACATGTAGTAGGCGAGCGATTCGACGTTCTTGTGCAGGAGGGTGAGGCCGCCTTCGCTTTCCGAGATGAACCAGATCTGCCCGTTCTCGCCGTTGAGGGTGAGAAGCCCGAGCCCGAAGATCGTACCGATGCAGAACCGGTGTTCGGGGCGTTCCGGCATGGTCCAGGCCCAGCCGTGCTTCCCGATCTCTTCCCGGAGGGCGGGGAGCGGGGTCCAGCCGGGGTCGTCGGGCCGGTGGACGACGGCCGCCCTGCCGCGCAGTTCGGCGGGCAGGCCGACGCGGGTGAGGAACTCCCGGGTGGCGCGGTGCGTGACGCCCGCGGGGAGCGACGCGGCGGACGGGCGCACCGCTCCGCCGTCCCCGAAGACCTCGTCGACCGCCGCGGCGGTGAGGAGGGAGGACGGGTTGCTCATTTACGGACCATCATCGGGGTAGATTGCGATCCGGCAGTCTACCAAATGGACGGTCTTGACGCGTGAGGCGCCGCCGCCCGGCCATTTTCGGGTCATTTCCCGCACGGCCGGAAATGGCGAAGAGTTCACCCGCGCCGGGGTGGCCGCCCCGTTCACCGATCGGCTCCGGTGATGCGCGCGAGCGCACGGGCCGCGACGGCCCGGTACGCCCGGTCGGCGGCGACGACGTCGGCGGCGGCCCCGCCCGCCATGACGCGCGGGCTCTCCGCGATCTCCCGGACGGCCGGGACGGCCGCGACGGCGGGCGGCCCGATGGCGCCGAGCCGCCGGACGGCGAGCATCCCCGCCGGGGTGGCGTCGACCGCGGCCACCAGGTGGGGGAGCAGCGACGCGGTGTCGCCGGTCACCCGATGGACGATGGCCGCGCCCGGCGGCGTCGCCGGGTCCAGCAGCGGGACGGCCGGGGCCGCGGCGGCGCCGAGCGCGAACAGGTGCCCGGCGGCGTCGTCGTCCGGGCCGTGGCGGACGGCGCGGGCGAGGTACCGCAGCGGTTCGTCGCCGTCCCCGGTGATCCGCCAGATCGCCCACGCGGCGTTCTCGCTCGCCGGACGCCCGTGCCTGCGCCCGAGGAAGCGGCGCAGGACGGGCACGGCGTCGGTGGCGGCGGGCCCGAGGGACGCCAGGACCCGGGCGGCGGACGGGACGGCCTTGCGGCGTTCGAGCAGGGACACGAGTTCCGGGAGCAGCGGCAGCGCGCGCTCGCCCCACGCGGCCGTCCCGTGCAGGACGCTCGTGAGCAGGTTCCCGGCGAAGCCGGTGCCCTTCACCGGCTCGGCGAGGAACGCGCGGACGTCCGGGACGAGCGCGTCGGCGTGGTCGCGGAGACCGGCCAGCGCGCGGGCCGGGTCGAAGGCGAGCCGGGGTTCGGCCAGGTCGGCGGCCAGCACGGGGACGGCACGTGCGTCCCCCGCGCGGGCGAGGGCCTCGAGCGCGGCGCCCGCCACGACGTTCTCGGGGCGGCCGAGCAGCGGCGGCAGGGCGTCGGCGACGAGGGCGATGTCCGGGCCGCCCTGCCTGATCTGCCAGACGGCTTCGCGGACGACCTCGTCCGGCCCGGTGAGGAGGCCGGCGAGGGGCGGGAGCAGCGCGGCGGGGCCGTCCCGCCAGGTGCGCATGACCTCACCGGCGCGGCGCGCGGCCTCCGCCGCCTTCGCCGGGGCGGGAACGGCGAGCGCGTCGCGGGCGAGCCGGATCTGCGGGCCGGGACGGTCGTCCAGTGCGGCGGTCAGGAACCCGGTGCGGCCCTCGCCGAGCACCCAGAGCTGCCCGTCGAGCGCGGACTCCGGGGCCCGGATCTCGTCGGTGAGGGCTCGCAGGAGGTCGGTGCCCGGGTCGTCCGCGCCGCACCACAGCAGGGCGGTCGCGGCGGCGGCCCGCACCTCGCGGCGGCCGTCGCGGGCCCGCTCGGCGAGCCAGGCGAGGGGCCGGTCGTCGCGGTCGCGGCAGATGTCGCCGACGGCGAGGACGATGCCGGCGGCGGCGCCCGCGTCGCCCTCGCCGGCGAACGACGCGCGCAGCGTCGTCACCGGGTCGGGGTCGTGCTCGGGGAGGTCCGCGAGGACGAACGCGGCGGCGGCGCGGACGTCCGGGTCGCCGTCGTCGAGGAGGCTGATCAGCGTGCGGTATCCGGCTTCGACCGCCGCGCGCGCGTCCCGCGCCCAGGCCTGCAGGTCCTCGTCCTGGTCCTCGAGGTCCCAGACCGCGCCCGCGACGGCCGAGAGCAGTTCGAGGATCCGGGGCCGGTGGTGGACGCCCGGGTCGGACAGGAGCCGGTAGAGCACCTCGACGGCGGGCACGGTCGCGGGGTACACGAAGCCCTGGTGGTAGATGGTGCCGAACAGGGAGTCCAGGGCCTGTTCCGCGACGGCGGGGTCGGCGGACGCGGCCCGTTCCAGGGTGCCGGGCAGCGCGGCGGCGGAACCGTAGGCGTGGACGAGTTCGCCCCACGGGACGTCGCTCACGTGCGGGCCTCGCGCGGGGGGTGGGCGGGACGTGCGGAGGTGCGTGCGCGAGGGGCCGTCGTGGCGAGCGCGGCCGGGGCGCCGGGCGGCCCATCTGTGGATCCGGAATCCATCGCCGCACAGTAAAGCCGGATTCGGGTTCGTGTCAGTTCGCCGCTGCCCGCTCGTCGGCCGGATCTCCGGTTTCGGGCGGGTGCGCCGGGGGTCGGCGAAGCGGCGTCCGCGACCGGCGGAAGGCGGCGTCAGCGGTGCGAGGCCCGGCGGCGGGCGGTCGCCGTGCTCGACGCGACCAGGGCCGCGACCGTCAGGCCCATGCCGAGCACCGCGCCGCCCAGCCCGGTCTCCGGGGCGGCGAACCCGAGCGCGACGGCGACGGCGGCGCCGCCGGGGAAGAGCAGCCGGCGGACGGCCGTCCCGGACCGGACGAGGTCCTGCAGCGCCGCCAGGACCAGCAGGAACCCCGCGACCGGCACGGCGACGGCGAGCCCGGTGGCCCGCTCGGACACGTGCGCGTGGTGCTCGGTGACGTCCAGCGCCGCTTCCAGGCCCGCGCCGATCGCGGCGACCGACGCGAACACCAGGTAATGCCCGTATCCCCACATCAGCGCGACCCGCAGCGACGGCAGCGTCTCCATGGGGCCGCCGAAGTACAGCCACCACAGCCCGAACACCAGCAGCAGGCCGCCGGTCGCGATCAGGACGATCGAGGCGGAGAAGCCGTGCTCGGACGACACCGCCCGCACGCCGTTGAGCGTCGCGAGGATGACCTCGCCGAGCACGATGATCGTGAACAGCCCGTACCGTTCGGCGATGTGCCCGGGATGCCAGGCGGTCATCCGGCCGCGGGCCTCCGCCCACATCGGCACCGCCAGTTCCGCGACCACCAGCACCGCGAAGCCGATCACGGCGGCGTCGTCCGGCAGCCACAGCCGTCCGACCCAGCCGGCCTGGACGAGCGCGATCCCGGCCGCGTAGCGGAGCGTGGCGGCCCGCCCCTCGGGGTGCTCGGCGGCGGCGCGCAGCCACTGCGCGATCAGCGCCGCCCGCATGACGACGTAGCCGATGGTGACGAGCGTGAAGTCGTAGTCGGTCAGGGCCTCCTCGACCCCGGCCGCGAGCACGAGGACGCCGCCCATCTGCAGCAGGGTCAGCACCCGGTAGAGGGCGTCGTCGGTGTCGTAGGCGGAGGCGAACCAGGTGAAGTTCATCCAGGCCCACCAGATCGCGAAGAACACCGCGACGTATCCGAGGAGGCCCGACGCGAGATGGCCCTCGGCGAGCTCGTGGTGCAGCGCCGCGGCGGCCTGCGCGACCGCGACCACGAACGTCAGGTCGAACAGCAGTTCCAGCGGGGTCGCGGCGCGGTGCTCCTCGCCCGGGTCGCGCGCCCGCATCGCCCGCCGCAGCGCGCCGCCGTCCCCGCTCACCCGGCCGGCGCTCTCGTCGATGATGTCACGTAGAGCATCGTAGCCAGCACAATAGGTGACGGGCTTGGTAGAACTTGTTCTTGCCTAATCGCCGGTCGGCGAGCAGGCTGGGCCCATGGATTTGGTCGCGCTGGAAGAGATCCGCCGGTTGAAGCACCGCTACCTGCGCTGCGTCGACCTCAAGCTGTGGGACGAGTTCGCCGAGGTGTTCACCGAGGACGCCGTCGCCGAGTACGACACCCCGGTGCTCGGCCGCACGCTGCGGCTGGAGGGCCGGGACGCCATCGTCGCCTACATGCGCGAGAACCTCGGGCCCGGCAGCATCACCACGCACACCGCCGGTCAGCCCGAGATCGACGTGGACGGCGACCGCGCGACGGGCGTCTGGGCGCTGGACGACTCCGTCATCATCCCCGAGGCGCGGCTGCTGATCCGGGGCGCCGCCCACTACACCGACGTCTACGTGCGCGGGGCGGACGGCCGGTGGCGGGTCGAGCGCACCGGCCATCGGCGCACGTACGAGTACACGGTGTCGCTGGACGACGTGCCGAGCCTGAAGTTCACCACCCCGGTGCCGGGCGCCGCGTGACGCCGCCGGACGCCCGTACCGCGGGGACCCGTTGACCCGGGGTAGAACACGTTCTAACATCCGGGCCACAGTCGATGATCCGCCGTGCGCCGGCGCGGGCCGTGCCGCCAACCCGAGGAGCCCGGTGACCACCGAACCGACCGAGACCGCCCCCTCCGGTGCCGCCCCGTCCGGCGCCGCCCCGCCCGACGCCGACCCGGACACCGCCGCCACGCGCGGTTTCGCCGCGGCGGTCGCCGAGGCCGAGCGGCTGGTCCGCACCGCCCCGCACGTCCGGACCGAGCAGGACCTCGCCGAGGGGCTGGACTACCTCGCCGGCAGCATCAAGGCGTCGCTGCACATGGTCGGCGCCTACCAGAAGGACTTCCCGTTCTTCGCGGCGTCGACCGGCCCCTACAGCAAGCTGGGCCTCGACAACCCCGACACCCTCTACTTCCACGCCTACATCCGCGACGACGCCGAGTACGTGGTGACCGGCCGCCGCGGCACCACCGCCGACCTGAGCTTCCAGGTGATGAACGGCGACTACTCGCCGACCGCGTCGCCCG
Source organism: Actinomadura sediminis (assembly GCF_042675525.1). Lineage (NCBI taxonomy): Bacteria > Bacillati > Actinomycetota > Actinomycetes > Streptosporangiales > Thermomonosporaceae > Actinomadura > Actinomadura sediminis. The sequence goes on along the minus strand of NZ_JBHTJA010000090.1, from coordinate 7,880 downwards.
ACAGCCTCACCGCGTTCGACGACCGCGAGCTCGACATCGGCCCGGACGGCGAGTACCGGGTGCGGTTCGGCCCGCCGCGCCCGGACGCGGGCCCGGGGTACTTCGCGCTCGCGCCCGGCTCGGCGATGCTGATCGTCCGGGAGGTGTTCGGCGACTGGGCGACCGAGCGGCCGGGCGAGATCCGCATCCACCGCGCCGACACGCTCGGGACGTCGCCGCCGCCGGTGCCGGCGGACGCGATGGCCCGCCGGTTCGACATCGCCGGGCGGATGCTCGTGGCGCGGATCCGCACGTTCCTGGCGTTCCCCGAATGGCACTACCTGCGGCTGCCGGTCAACACGCTGACCGAGCCGCGGAGCACTCCCGGCGGGCTCACGACGCAGTTCTCGTCCGTCGGGCACTACGACCTCGCCGACGACGAGGTCATGGTGATCACGTGCCCGGCCGCCGACAAGGCCGTGGCCCCCTACCAGGGCTTCCAGCTCGGGAGCATGTGGTACGTGTCGCTCGACTACATCAACCACCAGACGAGCCTCACCGCCGACCAGGCCCGCGTCGACCCGGACGGCATGATCCGGTACGTGGTCGGCGAGCGCGATCCCGGCCTCGCGAACTGGATCGAGACCACCGGCCATCGGCGCGGCTACCTGCAGTTCCGCTGGCAGCGGCTGGCCCGCGACCTCACCCCGGCCGACGGCCCGTCCGCCGAGGTGATGCCGTTCGACGCGCTGCCCGCCCGGCTGCCGTACCACGAGCGGCAGCGCGTCACCCCGGACGAGTGGCGCGAGCGGATCGCGGCCCGCCAGGTCGCCGTCGCCCGCCGGATGCTCGGATGACCGCCCCGGAAACGCCGCTCGCGGCGCCGCTGGCGGACCGGGTCGTCGTCGTGTCCGGCGTCGGCCCCGGCCTGGGCCGCTCCCTCGCGCTGCGGTGCGCGGCGGCTGGGGCGGACGTCGTGCTCGCCGCGCGCAACGAGGAACGGCTCGCCGAGGTCGCCGCGGACGTCGAGGGCCTCGGGCGGCGCGCGCTGGCCGTCCCGGCCGACATCCGCGACGAGACGGCCTGCACCCGGCTCGCCGACGCCGCCCTGGACGCGTTCGGGCGGGTCGACGGCCTGGTCAACAACGCGTTCGCGACCCCGCCGCTGAAGGACCTCACGGAGGTCGACCTGGACGCCGTCCGCGCGGGCTTCGAGACGAACGTGCTGGCCGCGCTGCGGCTCACCCGGCTGCTGGCGCCCGCGCTCGCCGAGCGCGACGGCTCCGTCGTGATGATCAACTCGGCGGTGCTGCGGCACTCCCGCCGCACCTACGGCGCGTACAAGATGGCGAAGTCGGCGCTGCTGTCGATGGCGCAGAGCCTCGCGACCGAACTCGGGCCCCGGGGCGTCCGCGTCAACACCGTCGCCCCGGGCTACATCTGGGCGCCCAACCTGAAGTGGTACTTCGACCGCCTCGGGAAGAAACGCGGCGTCCCCGCCCAGACGATCTACGACGAGGCCGCGGCGACGACGGACCTCGGCAGGCTCCCCGAACCCGACGAGATCGCCGACACGGTGATGTTCCTGCTGTCCCCGCTCGCCCGCGCCGTCACCGGGCAGTGCCTCGACGTCAACTGCGGCGAGTGGCACCACTGAGAGGAGCACCGATGCCGGCTGGACGCGACACCCTCGGCACCGTCGAGGACCTGCACGCCTCCGCGCGCAAGGTCACCGGCCTGGACGACTTCGGCGCCGACGACTACTCCGACGGTCTCGAGGTGCTCCTGGACTCCTGTGCCCGGGAGGCGGCGCTCACCCCGGCCGGGAACAAGGCGCAGCGCGCCATCCTGCGCGGCGCGCTCGCGGCCCGGCTGTGGTCGGAGGCCGCGTGGCGGCGCCATCCGGGGCACGCCGACGTGCCCATCGAGCGCCCGGTCTTCGTCACCGGGCTGCCGCGCACCGGCACCACCGCGCTGCACCGGCTGCTCACCGCCGACCCCGCCCACCAGGGCCTCGAGGTGTGGCTGGCGGAGGTGCCGCAGCCGCGCCCGCCCCGCGACACCTGGGCGGACGACCCGGTCTACCGGGCGATCGACGCGGGCTACCGGCGGCACCACGTCGAGAACCCCGAGTTCATGGGCGTGCACTACATCGCGGCGGACACGGTCGAGGAGTGCTGGCAGCTCCTCCGCCAGAGCATGCGGTCGATCTCGTTCGAGTGCCTCGCGCACGTCCCGTCCTACTCGGCCTGGCTCGCCGGGCAGGACTGGACGCCCGCGTACCGCAGGCACCGCCGCAACCTGCAGTTGATCGGAATGAACGACCCCGGGCGGCGCTGGGTGCTGAAGAACCCGAGCCACCTGTTCGCCCTCGACGCGCTCCTCGAGGTCTACCCGGACGCGCTGATCGTGCAGACGCACCGGGAGCCGCGCACCGCGATGGCGTCCATGTGCAGCCTCGCCGCGCACGCCACCGACGGCTGGTCGGACGCCTTCACCGGCGCGACCATCGGCCGCGACCAGCTCGACCTGTGGAGCCGCGGCCTCGCCGCGTTCCGCGCCGAACGCGCCCGGCACGATCCCGCGCGGTTCGCCGACGTCCACTACGACGACTTCGTCCGCGACCCGATCGGGACGGTCGAGTCCGTGTACGCGCGGTTCGGGCTGCCGTTCGGCGACGACGCCCGGGCGGCGATGGAGCGACTGCAGGCCGAGAGCACGAGCGGCTCGGCCCGCCCGTCGCACCGCTACTCGCTCGCGGACTTCGGCCTCACCCCGGAGGAGGTCGACGAGCGCTTCACGGGTCTCGTGCCGTGACGTCCCCGCGCGCGGGGACGCTCCCGGCGGCCAGCAGCGCGGCCGCCGCGGCGACGGCGGCGAGGACGGCGAACAGGGCGGCCTGACCGCCGAACACGGCGGCGAGCGCGGCACCCGCCCACGGCGCGACGGCCCCGGCGACGGTGACCGGCGCGGCGAGGACGCCGGACAGCGAGCCGTACGCGGCGGTGCCCCAGCGGTCGGAGACGGCGGTGGCGAGCAGCAGCGTGGTGACGCCGCGCGCGGTCCCGGCGAGCACGGCGACCGCGATGAGCAGCGCGACCGGCCCGGGCAGCACGGCGAGCGCCGCGGTCGTCGCCGCGGACAGGCCGAGCACCCCGGCGGTGCGGGCGCGCAGGCCGGTGCGGCGGGCGAGCGCCCCGTAGCACAGGCGTCCGGCGACCTGCCCGACGCCGCCGAGGCCCAGCGCCCAGGCGGCGACGGCCGGGGACGCGCCGCGCTCGGTGAGCAGCGGCACGAGGTTCATCAGCACCGCGTACGTCGTGAACGCCGAGAGGGTGAGCGCGGCGGCCAGCATCGCGAACGGACGGCCGCGGACGATGCGGCGCACGTCCGTCCGGGGCGCGGGCGGGGCGCCGGGGCGCTCGTGCGGCGGGGGCCAGGGGCGGCGCAGGGCGACGGCGTGCAGCGGGACGGTGACGGCGGCGAGCACGCCCGCGAGGACGAGGTAGACGCCGCGCCAGCCGAGATGGTCCGCGAGCACGTGCGTGAGCGGCGCGAACACGGTGCTCGCCAGGCCCGCGACGAGGGTGAGGGTGGTGAGCGGGCCGAGGTGCCGCGGCCCGTGGTACCGGGTGAGGGCGGCGAACGCCGGCTGGTACAGCACGGCCGACATCGCGACCCCGGCGAGCATCCAGGCCGCGGCGAAGGCGGCGAGCGTCGGGGCGGCGGCGATGCCCGCGGTCGCGGCGACGGCCAGGACGGACCCGGCGGTCATCGGCAGGTGCGGGCCGCGCCGGTCCAGGATCCGGCCGACCGGGATCCCGGCGACGGCGGCGACGATGAGCGCGGCGGAGAACGCGGCCGTCGCCGCGGGCGCCGACCAGCCGGTGTCGGCCGTGATGGCGGGGACGAGCACCGGGAACGCGTAGTAGAGGACGCCCCAGCTCGTGATCTCGGTGACGCACAGCGCGACCAGCGGGACGCGGGAGACGCGCCCCGCCCCGGCGGCGGGATCGGCCGCCGCCGGGATCGCGCGGGCGGGACGCTCGGGCACCGTCAGGCGTCCGCCCGTTCGGCGTCGCCGGAGCGGCCGTGCGCGAGTCCGGTCGCGAAGCCGACCCCGGCGGGGACGGGCTCGGGCGTACCGCAGCAGGACGACGCGGGTTCGGCGGCGGCGCGCGGCGCGGGCTCGGCCTGCGCGCCGGGCAGCAGGTCGGCGGTGGCCGGGGCGGCGGTGACCGGGTCGGTGGAGCAGACGCCGGTCTCGGGCAGGTCGAGGTGGACGGCGTCGGCGGCCTCGCGCTCCCCGGCGAGCGCGGCGACGATGGAGCGGACCTGCTCGTATCCGGTGGCCATCAGGAACGTCGGGGCGCGGCCGTAGCTCTTCGTCCCGGCCAGGTAGAAGCCGGTCTCGGGGTGGGCGAGGACGCTCTCGCCGTGCGGCGGGACGGTGCCGCAGGAGTGGAAGTTCGGGTCGATCATCGGCGCGAGCCGGACGGGCGCCTCGGTCGCCGGGTCGAGTTCGACGCGGACCTCGCGGAGCATGTCCAGGTCGGGCCGGAAACCGGTGGCGGCGACGATCGTGTCGGCGGTGAGGGCGCGCTCGCCGTCCGGTGTGGTGCCGGTGACGGTGACCGGGCCGTCCCCTTCGATGCGGGCGACGGTGAAGCCGCGGACCAGGTCGATCCTCCCGGCCTCGACGGCCTCCCTCAGGCGGGTGCCCAGCGCGCCCCGGGCGGGGAGCCCGTCGGCGTCGCCGCCCCCGTACAGGCGGGCGACCGAGTCGCCGCGGACGGCCCACGTGATGCGGGTGCCCGGTTCGGTCTCGGCGAGTTCGGCGAGGGCCAGGAGGGTGTTGGCGGCCGAGTGGCCCATGCCGACGACGAGCGCGCGCCGTCCGGCGAAGCGGTCGCGGTCGCGGCCGAGGACGTCGGGCAGCGGGCCGCTGATGTGCGCTGCGGCCTCCGCCTCGCCGGGCGCGGGCAGCCCGGAGTGCCCGAGCGGGTTGCGGTTCCCCCAGGTGCCGGACGCGTCGATGACGGCGCGGGCGTCGATGTCGCGGACCGTCCCGTCCGCCTCCCGGACGCGCACCAGCAGCGGGCGCTCGTCGCGGCCGATCGTCCGGGTTGCGTCCGCGCCGCGGCGGGTGACGGCGAGGACGCGGGCGCCGGTGCGGACGCGTCCGTCCAGTTCGGGCACGCGGGAGAGGGGGAGGAGGTAGCGGTCGACGAGTTCGGCGCCGGTGGGCAGGTGGCCGGGGTCGGGGAGGGTCCAGCCGGTGGGCTCCAGGAGGCGGCGGGCGGCGGCGTCGGTGTCGTAGCGCCAGGGCGAGAACAGCCGGACGTGGCCCCACTCGCGGATCGCCGCGCCGACCTCGCCGCCCGCTTCGAGCACGAGGAAGTCGAGGCCGCGTTCGGCCAGGTGCGCGGCGGCGGCCAGCCCGACGGGCCCCGCGCCGATCACGACGACCGGCGCGTCCGCCCGGTCGTCGACGCAGCCGCAGCCGGCGTCCGTCTTGGCCTGCCGGGCGGTGACGGCCGGGTCGACGGGGTGCTCGGCGTCGGTGCAGCAGGCGTTCACTCCGCAGCAACGGTCCTGGGTGCTCATCGGCTCGCTCCTTCGCGGTCCCTCGAACTGTTTCGATACCCATCTAATCAGGGTCGAGTTTGCCTCGCTGGATAGATGCGTGTCAAATTAGATACATGTCGAAATCGGGGATGTCCGGGGACGCCGCCGCACAGGTGTGCTGCACCCCGCTGAGCGGCCCGCCCCTGGGCGAGGCCGCGGCCGCCGAACTGGCCGGGGTCTTCAAGGCGCTGGCCGATCCCGTCCGGCTGCGGCTGCTGAACATGATCGCGTCCGCCGCGGACGGCGAGGTCTGCGTGTGCGACCTCACCGCCGCCTTCCCGCTGTCCGCGCCGACGATCTCCCACCATCTCAAGGTGCTGCGCAAGGCCGGGCTCATCGACGGCGAACGGCGCGGGACCTGGGTGTACTACCGGGTCGTCGAGGAGCGGCTGACCCGCCTGTCCGGACTGTTCGCGCTGCCCGCGCTCACCTCCGCCTGACTCCCCGCCCGCGCCGCCGGGCGCGCAGCCGCGTCAGGACGTGGCGGGCGTCGGCGCCGACGCCGCGCAGGGTGGCCGACGCGAACGAGCGCTGCCACTCCAGGCCCGCGAAGCCCAGGCCGGGATGGACGGTCGAGAGGCCGCCGCGATGGCGCGGCAGCCCCTCGGCGTCCAGCGCGCCGAGCGACGCGAGGTAGCCGACCTCGGGCCGGAAACCGGTGGCCAGCAGGACGACGTCCACGCGCTCGCGCGTCCCGTCGGCCCACACGACCCGGTCGCCGTCCAGCGCGGTGAACATCGGGCGCCGGTCGAGGTCGCCGGCGGCGAACCGGTCGCGGTAGGTGCCGGTGTCCATGACGGGCGTGCCCGTGCCGCCGGCCAGCAGCGGGCGCGCCCACCCCGCGGTGTCGAGCCCGGTGCGCCGCAGCCAGACGTGCACGTCCCGTCCCGCGATGCGCTGCGGCACGAACCGCAGCGGGTGCCGGGTCGCCAGCGTGACGTCCGCGACCCCGGCCAGCTCGACGCCGATCTGCACCGCCGAGTTCCCGCCGCCCACGATCACGATCCGTTTCCCGGCGAACGGCTCGGGCCGCCGGTAGCCGGACGAGTGCAGCACCGTCCCCGGGAAGGCGTCCAGGCCGGGCAGCGCGGGCCGGTACGGGCGGCCGAACCCGCCGGACGCCGCGATCACCAGCGGCGCCGCGAACTCCTCCCCGTCCGCGGTGACGACCCGCAGGCCGCGGCCGTCCGGCTCCACCCGCTCGACGCGGCGGCCCGTGCGGACGTCCGCGTCCAGCCGTTCCGCGTAGCCGGCCAGGTAGGCGACGACCTCGTCGCGCGTCGGGTAGCCGTCCGGGTCGCCGGGGAACGGGACGCCGGGCAGGGCGCTGCGGGAGGCCGGGGAGAACAGGGTGAGGCTGTCGTAGTAGTGCCGCCAGGAGCCGCCCGCCTCGTCGGCGGCTTCCAGGACCAGCGGGTCGAGCCCGAGCGCGCGGGCGGCCCGCGCGGTGGCCAGCCCGGACTGCCCGCCGCCGACGATGACGACGGATGCGATGTCGCTTCCCATGGCGGCAAATATATTGTCATTTTCTTATATGTCAATACGACAATGCTCGGCGTAGGATCACGGGCGGCGGCGTGACGCGGGACGGAAGGGGGAGCCGTGACCGATCCGGTGCCCGCCGGAGAGACGGCGGGGTGCGGGGCCGCGGCGGCCCGGCTCGGGCCCGGCGCGCGGGAGTTCCTCAAGGCGCTCGCGAGCGAGCAGCGGCAGCAGATGCTCGAACTGTTCACCGGCGGCGTCGAGATCACCGTCGGGACGGTCGCCGAACGGCTCGGCATCGCGCAGCCGACCGCGTCCCAGCAGCTCGCGATCCTGCGCCGGGGCGGCCTGCTCACCTCCCGCAAGGTCGGCAAGCAGGTCCACTACCGCATCGACGCGGCCGCCGTCGACGCGTCCCTCACCGAGCTGCGGACGTACCTGCACGCCTGCTGCCCGCCCCCGCCGGACGGGCCGCCGGGCTGACGCGCTCAGGCGCCGGACAGCTCGCCGATCAGCGCCTCCACGCGCGCACGGATCTCGTCCCGGGGAAGATCATTCGGTAGCTGTTGGCCCGGCCGTCACCCGCGCCACCATCCCGCGCCGTACGGGCGGGTTCGACTTGAGCGGCCAGTTGCCGGGAGGTTCCCGCCCTGGGCCTCGAGGAGGGGCACGTGACACCGCACCTGCACCGACGCCGCCGCGCGCACCCGGCGCGGCGCCGACCACCGTCCGGGACGCCGTACGCCGCGCGGCCGATCGCCGCGCTGACGGCCGCCGCCGCGCGCGTCCTG
>NZ_JBHTJA010000089.1:0-29653 GCF_042675525.1 Actinomadura sediminis | reverse complement strand
CCGCGGGGGGCGCCGCGCCGGGCGGGCCGGGCTGCTGCGCGCGGCGGGCGCCGGTCAGCCGGTCGGCGACGCGGGCCGCGACCGGGCGCAGCAGCCGTCCGATGCCGGTGAGGATCCACAGCAGGAGCTGGCCCACGCCCGCCACGATCCGGCCCGACAGCCGCCACGCGTGGTGCGCGAGCGCGGGGCCGAACCGCGCGGGATCCGGGCCCGTCCGGGTGTCGTCGTCGGGAGTCACCCCTCAATACTGACCGCTGGGAGCCGGTACCGACTCACCGTGCGGAGGTATGCGGACGACGCGGGTCCCCCTGGAGGACGACCCGGTGTCCCTCCTTTCGGTGGACGCGCCGGCGAGCTGCGCGAACGTAACGTGTAATCGTGACCGCGACGGCGACCGCCGCCGACGTAGGGGGTTCGGCAACGGTCGCCGCGGTCACACCAGGCCGTCCGGGTTCAGGGGTCCGGGCGGGCGCAAGGGAAGCACCTCGCCGGACGGCGGCACCCTCCACGGAGGAGCTCGCCGGTCTTACCTGGGCTGGGGTCGACCGGCACGCACGTGCCGCCGCCCGGCGAGGGAAGCGCCGGCCGTGCCGTCCGGTTCAGGACGGGGACGCGGCGCCGGCCGCGGTACCGTGTTCCGCCTCGACGAGGGCGGGCTCGAGGTAGATCAGCCGGGCCTCGGGGAAATCGGCGCGGATCTTCGCCTCCGCGGCGTCGATGCCGCGCGCGACCTCGACGGCGGTGTCGTCGTGGTGCACCGCGATCTTGGCGGCGATCAGCATCTCCTCGGGGCCCACGTACTGGGTGCGGATGTGCATGACGTGGTCGACCTCGTCGACCGACTCCAGGGCCGCGACGATCCGCTCTTCCTGCTCGGGGTCGGCGCCCTCGCCGATCAGCAGGCTCTTGGTCTCGATCGCGAGGATCATGGCGACCGCGCCGAGCAGGACGCCGATCGCGACGGTGCCGATGCCGTCCCAGACTCCGTCGCCGGTGACGACCGCCATCGTGACGCCGAACAGGGCGAGGAAGAGGCCGAGGAGGGCGGCGAGGTCCTCCAGGAGGACGACGGGGAGCTCGGGGGCCTTCGCGCGGCGGATGAACTCCCACCAGGACTTGTCGCCCCGGACGCGGTTCGACTCCACGATCGCCGTCCGGAACGAGAAGATCTCCATGATGATCGCGGCGGTCAGCACGCCGAACGCCCACCCCGCGGACTTGACCTCCTCCGGGTGGGAGATCTTGTGGTAGCCCTCGTAGAGGGAGAACACGGAGCCGACCGTGAACAGCACGACCGCGACGACGAACGCGTAGAAGTACCGCTCACGGCCGTAGCCGAAGGGGTGCTTGGGGGTGCGGCGGCGCTTGGAGCGCTTCTGGCCGACCAGCAGCAGCCCCTGGTTCCCGGAGTCGGCGACCGAGTGGATCGACTCGGCCAGCATCGACGACGAACCCGTGAACACGAAGGCCACGAACTTCGACACCGCGATCCCAAGGTTGGCGGCCAGCGCGGCCACGATGGCCTTGGTCCCACCCTCAGCACTCATGTTGCAATCCTCGCCTTGAGCTCTTGAATGGCAGACACGGGCGTGGGGTCCACGCCCAGTGCGACAGCCAAGTAAACCGTGACGTAGTCCGCCAGCGCGATGAGTGTCGCGATTCTTTCCAGCGGATGTTCGCCTTCGGCGGTGAGCTCGGTGACCGCGACGCCGCGGTCACGGGCCGTGTCGATGGACGCATCGGCGCGCTTGCGCGCCTGCGGGTGCTCGTCGGTGTCGCGGAGGACGATCAGGTGCAGGCCGTGCTCGGCGTCGTCGGCCCGGTCGCGGAAGAAGTCGTCGGGGTCCGGGGAGGCGCCGCGGGCGAAGAAACCGTCGAACGCCATCACCTGGTTGTGGTTGGCCTCGGGCAGCTCGCCGGGCACCGCCGGGTACTTGGCGTTCTCGTTGAGCTGGCAGCAGAGCCGGTACGCGGCGGTGCCCGCCAGGGACGAGGTGCCCCACACCAGCGGCACGTCGCCCGCCAGGTCCAGCGCGACGCGCTTCGCCGGGTTGATGAACGGCTCGCTGGACGGACGGCAGCGGTGCGCGACGTCCTCCAGCCGGGCGGCCGTCGCCTCCAGGACGGTGTCGGGCGCGTCCGCGAGGCCGAGCGTGCGGGCGGCGAGGATCAGCGGGACCGTCAGCCCCCACAGCGTCGACCGCGGCTGCCCCACGGAGCGGACCGGGACGAACGGCGCGCGCGTCCGCTCGGCCAGTTCGGCGAGCGGCGAACCGGCGCCGCCGACGAACAGCAGCCGGCAGCCGCGGCGGGCCGCCTCCGCCGCGACGGCGAGGGTCTCCTCCGTCCCGCCGGAGCACGACACGGCGATGACCAGGTCGGAGGCGCCGACCCAGCCGGGCAGGCGGTACCCGCGGACGGTCGTGACCGGCACCGGGCAGCCGACGCCGCAGACCGCGGCGAGGACGTCCCCGGAGATGCCGGAGCCCCCCATGCCGGTGACGACGATCGCGCGGGGGCGTCCGTCGTCGGCGAGCGACGCGATGCCGGCCTCGGCCGCGGCGCGGCGCGCCTCCCGGATCTGCGCGGCCGACGAGGCGACCTGGCGCAGCATCCCGCCGGGGTCGGCGGCCTCGATCGCGGAGACCTCGTCGAGGCGCGCCGGGTCCAGGCCGACGCTCACGAAGCCGGGGTCCGGGCCTCGTCGACCAGCAGCACCGGGATGTCGTCGCGGACCGGGTAGGCGTAGCCGCAGGACCCGGTGCACACGAGCTCGCCCGCGCCGTCGTCGGCGCGCAGGTCGCCGCCGCAGTTCGGGCAGGCGAGGATTTCCAGCAGCCAGGAGTCGAGCTTCATCGTCACTTCTCCCTCACGATCGCCAGGACCTCGTCGCGGAGCGCCGCCATCGTCTTCTCGTCGCCGGCCTCGGCGTTGAGGCGCAGCAGCGGCTCGGTGTTGGACGGGCGCAGGTTGAACCACCAGCCCTCGTCCTCGTTCGCCACGGTGAGCCCGTCGAGTTCGTCGAGCGTCACGCCGGGGCGTCCGGCGAAGGCGTCCTTGACCTGCGCGGCCGCGGCGGACTGGTCGGCGACCTCGCTGTTGATCTCGCCGGACGCGACGTACCGGGTGTACTCGCCGAGCAGCTCCGACAGGGGCCCGGCCTGCTGCCCGAGGGCGGCGAGGACGTGCAGGGCGGCGAGCATGCCGGAGTCGGCGAACCAGAAGTCGCGGAAGTAGAAGTGGGCCGAGTGCTCGCCGCCGAACACCGCGCCCGTCTCCGCCATCGTCTGCTTGATGAACGAGTGCCCGACCCGGGTGCGGACGGGCGTGCCGCCGTGCTCGGCGATGATCTCCGGTACGGCCGCGGACGTGATCAGGTTGTGCACGATCGACGATCCGGGGTGCTTGGCCAGTTCGCGCGTCGCGACCAGCGCGGTGATCGCGGACGGGGCGACGATCTCGCCGCGCTCGTCCACGACGAAGCAGCGGTCGGCGTCGCCGTCGAACGCGAGCCCGATGTCGGCGCCGGTCTCGCGGACCTTCGCCTGCAGGTCGCGCAGGTTCGCCGGCTCGATCGGGTTCGCCTCGTGGTTCGGGAACGTGCCGTCGAGCTCGAAGTACATGGGGACGAGGTCGATCGGCAGGCCCTCGAACACCGACGGGACCGTGTGGCCGCCCATGCCGTTCCCGGCGTCCACGACGACCTTGAGGCGGCGGATGCCGGACAGGTCGACGAGCGTCTTCAGGTGGTCGGCGTACCCCTTGAGGACGTCGCGCCGCGAGACGGTGCCGGGCTCGCCGTCGTAGGCGGGGACGCCCTGCTCGATCATCTCGCGGATCTCGGTGAGGCCGGTGTCGCGGCCGACGGGGCGGGCGCCGGAGCGGCACAGCTTCAGCCCGTTGTACTTGGCCGGGTTGTGGCTCGCGGTGAACATCGCGCCGGGCAGGTCGAGGCTGCCGCTGGCGTAGTAGAGCATGTCGGTGGAGCCGAGGCCGGCCTCGATGACGTCCGCGCCCTGCGACGTGGCGCCGCGCGCGAACGCCTCGGCGAGCGGAACCGACGACTCCCGCATGTCGTGGGCGGTGACGACCGCGCTCGCCCCGGTCACCCGGACGAACGCCGCCCCGGCCGCCTCGGCGATCGCCGGATCGAGCTCGTCCGGCACGACGCCGCGGATGTCGTACGCCTTGAAGATCTTGGCGAGGTCGCCCACTCCTGCTCCCTGTCCGAGCCGTCCGAATCGAAAATGGCGAGACTCCGAAGCCTATCTGTTGCCGCACCCGCGGCAGTTCCCGCGGGCGCCCGCGATCCCGTCGCCGCCGGCCCGAGCGGCCGTCCGGCCCGGCGATCGCGTCCGGAGGCGGCCGCGAGCCTGCGAGCTCGGCGGAGCCGGAACGATGCGGCGATCGGACGCCGCACCCGCTGAAGGAAGCCCCGGGGCCCGGCGCCGGGGGGCGCCGTTACTCGGCGCTGCCCGCGGGCTCCGACCGCAGGACGCGCAGGTGGCCGCGGCGGCCGACCTCGGTGCCCTGGCCGACCGGCTCCTGGCCGGAGCCGGGCACGGGGCGCGCGGCCTCGCGGACCGCGTCGGCGAGCGCCTCCAGGTCGTCCGCGCTGGGCTCGGTCTCCTCCTCGACGGGCAGCCGGACCAGTTCCCAGCCCATCGGTGCGGTGAGCCGCTCGGAGTGCTCCGCGCACAGGTCGTAGCAGTGCGGCTCCGCGTACGCGGCGAGGGGCCCCAGGACCGCGGTGGAGTCGCGGTAGACGTACGTGAGCGTGAACACTGCTGGCGCCTTGCAGGCGGTGCGGGAGCAAGTGCGGACGGGGCTCACGATGGCTGACCGTACCTCGCTCCCGCCGCGTCCGCCACCACCCGGGGACACGTGTCGCCGCTATCGGCCGATTTCCGAGGTAAGAACTACATACCGCACGGGAACGCCCACGTACCGTGCGGTTTCTTGTCACGGCGGCGCGGCACGTCGCGGGGGCACGGCACAGAGGTCGGCGCAGGGGGTCGGCGCAGGGTGTCGGCGCAGGGGGCGTCCCGAGGTTGCGCGGGGGCCCTGCGGGTACGCTTGGGGGGTGCGATCCCGTGTGGCAGGCGTACGGCGCCGCGACCGGCGCGGCCGCGGTCTCCGCGGCCCTCTGGCGCCCCCGCAGGCTCCGATCTCGCGGACCCGCGCGGAGCGGTTCGACGACCTCGTCGAGGACGAGGTGCGCCGGCTCGGCGCGCGCTGGGAGCGGGAGCTGGCCCAGGTGGAGTTCACGGTCGCCGAGGTGCCGGACGTCGAGCCGTGGTTCGACGGGCCGGTGCCGCTCGGCCAGACCGTCCCCGGCGAGGGCGGGCGCCCGGTCCGCATCGTCGTGTACCGCCGCCCCGTCGAGGCGCGCGCGACCGGGGAGCGGGAGCTGGGGCGGATGATCCGCGACCTGCTGGTGGAAGAGGTCGCCGACCTGCTCGGCCTGTCCCCCGAGTCGGTCGACCCGAGCTACGACTCCCCCGACGACTGAGCGGCGACCGATCACCGGACGACCGCCGTTGGGCGGCGACCGCGCGGAGTCTCGGACCCGCGCCACCGGCCGCGGAACGGACGGACGGGCGTGGAGAACGGCGGAGCCGTGCCGCCCCTCGGGCCGGCACGGCTCCTTCACGTATCTTCCGGCGCTCACGAGCGCCCGTCCGCGCGCACGCGTCCGGCGGCGTCCGGCCGGACGGGCGGGCGGTGGGCTCCCGAGCCGGATCCGTGCGGTGCCGCTCCCCCACGGCGTCGGCCAGACCCGGCCCGTTTCAGCCTCCCGCCTTCCCGGCCGGGGCGCCGCCCGTCGGACCGCGCGTCCGGCGGGCGCCGCCGTCAGACGGCCTGGCGCTTCAGCTTCCGGCGTTCCCGCTCGGACAGCCCGCCCCAAATACCGAAACGTTCATCGTGCTGAAGCGCGTACTCCAAGCACTCCGTACGCACCTCGCATGCTCGGCACACCTTCTTGGCTTCGCGAGTGGAGCCGCCCTTCTCCGGAAAAAACGCCTCCGGGTCCGTCTGCGCGCACAGTGCGCGCTCCTGCCAGCCCAACTCTTCGCCGTCTGTGCCGTGCGCCAGCGGGATGACCACCTCGCTCACAGCGCACCTCCCTGCCCGTGGAGCCCCCTGGATCAATGCCTTCCCTCAGGCTCCTTCCCCCGAGAAGGCATAGAAACTACACCCACGAAATTACACGTGTGTAGTGCCCGCTCCGTCAAGCGGAACGAGTTCGCAGGGGGACATAGCGGGTTATGTAGGGATACCCCTGATGACCTTTGGCTGAAGATCAGTTAATCGGCCGGTCACCGGGGGGAAGTGCGCGCGCCGTGAGGCCCGTCCGCGGCGCCCCTTCCGCCGATCACGGCGCCCATCATGACACCGATCACAAGCGGGTCACGGGCGTATCTCCCCGGGTCACGCGCTCCGGTTCACTGCGGGGCCGGGGGCCGGTCGTCGCGGTACCAGTCGCCGCCGTCCTCGGGGCGCTGCTCGCCCGCCTGGGGCGGCGCGGGCTGGGTGCCCTGCGGGCCCTGCTCCGGCGCGGCCGGGGAGCCGCCGCCGTAGGCGCGGGTCCACTCGCCCATCTCGTCCTCGCTCTGCGCGCCCGGACCGGTCTGCCCCGGCTGGCCCGGCTGCTGATAGCCGGGCTGCTGCCCGTACTGCTGCTGTCCCGGCTGGCCGAACTGCTGCGGCTGCCCGTACTGCTGCTGCGGCTGCCCGTACTGCTGGGGCTGCTCGCCCTGCCCCCCGGTCTGGCCGGGCTGCCCCGGCTGGCCGTACTGCTGGTACTGCTGGGGCGGGCCCTGCTGCGGGTACCCGGGCTGCTGGCCGGGCTGGCCGAACTGCCCCGGCTGCGGCTGCGGCTGCGGCTGTCCGGGCGGGCCCTGCTGGTAGCCGAAGTCGGGGTAGCCCTGCTGCATCTGCGGCTGCGGCTTGGGGCGCGCGGGCTGCATGCCCTGGAAGACGGTCAGGACGAACCAGACGCCGACGCCCATCACCGCGACCTTCGAGGCGCCGATGAGGAAGGTCGTCAGCTTGTAGATCGAGTCGGGCCCCTCGGCGAGCATCCCGCCGAGCCAGCTGATCACGCCGAACAGCAGGATCCCGCCGAGGACGCCGAGCGCGCCCATCGTGATGTTGCGGGCCTGCCGCGTCGCCGTGCCCCAGGTCGTGAGGAGAACCGCGAGGACCACCATCGCGACGATGAAGACCTCGGTGAACACCCCGCCGACGCTCTCGTCGTAGGCGCGGGAGGTGAATTCCCCGTTACCGCCCAGCAACCGGATGATGCCCGCCAGCAGGTGCACGCCCGCAGCGGCGAGCAGGACCCAGGCGGCCGGTTCGCGCAGGCGCTGGACGGCTTCCTTGTTCACTGCGACTTCTCCAGACCGAGGCATTCCGATGACACGGCAAAGCTTTGCACATCTCGCCCGCCGACGTCTCCGTACCCCGCCGGGGACGAAATCACCAGGGTCCGGGCGAGCACGACCATTCGGCGGCCGTCCGGCGGCGGCGCCCGGGCGATGCCGGGGCGGCGCGCGCCGCACGCGAAGCCGGTGCGCGGACGGCGGTCCGGACGCTCACGGGTGTCGAACGTCACCGGCCCGAACGTCACCGCCCGTCCATTCTCGCGCGTCCGCGCCCGGATCCCGGGAGGCGCACCGGTGCACCGCCGCGAGGCCCGTTGAGCAGGCCGTAGGGTGATCGGCATGAACATCGTGGCGCTGGCGGGCGGCATCGGCGGGGCCCGCTTCCTGCGCGGGCTCCGCGCGGCGGTCCCGGACGCGGAGATCACCGTGATCGGCAACACCGGCGACGACATCTCCCTGTTCGGCCTGCGGGTCTGCCCGGACCTCGACACCGTCATGTACACGCTCGGCGGCGGGATCAACGAGGAGCAGGGCTGGGGGCGGACCGACGAGACCTTCACCGTCAAGGAGGAGCTCGCCGCCTACGGGGTCGGGCCGGGCTGGTTCGGGCTCGGCGACCGCGACTTCGCCACCCACATCGTGCGGACGCAGATGCTGGAGGCGGGATACAAGCTGTCGGCGGTCACCGAGGCGCTGTGCGACCGGTGGAAGCCGGGCGTGCGGCTGATCCCGATGACCGACGACCAGGTCGAGACGCACGTGGTCGTCGACGACCCGGAGCGCGGGCGGCGCGCGATCCACTTCCAGGAGTGGTGGGTGCGGCTGCGGGCGTCCCTCCCGGCCCTGTCGATCGCGCCGGTCGGGGCGGAGGACGCCGCGCCGGCGCCGGGGGTGCTCGCGGCGATCGGGGCGGCGGACGTGGTGCTGTTCCCGCCGTCGAACCCGGTGGTCAGCATCGGGACGATCCTGTCGGTGCCGGGCGTCCGGGACGCGGTCGCGGCGAAGACGGTCGTGGGCGTCTCCCCCATCATCGGGGACGCGCCGGTGCGGGGCATGGCGGACGCGTGCCTGACGGCGATCGGGGTGGAGACGTCGGCGCAGGCGGTCGGCGAGCTGTACGGGCCGGGGCTGATCGACGGCTGGCTCGTCGCCGAGGCGGACGCGGACGTCCGGGTGGAGGGCGTCGAGGTACGGGCGCGGCCGCTGCTGATGAGCGACGCGGCGGCGACGGCCGACCTCGCGCGCGCGGCGCTGGACCTGGCGGTGGAGCTGAAGCGGGAAGACGAGGACGCGCGGTGAACCTGCAGGTGTTCGGGATTCCGGGGCTGCCGGAGGTGGGCGAGGGCGACGACGTCGCGGCGCTCGTCCCCGGCGACCTGATCGAGGACGGCGACGTGCTCGTCGTCACCTCCAAGATCGTCAGCAAGGCGGAGGGCCGGGTCCTGGTCGCCGACGACCGGGAGAAGGCGATCGACGCGGAGACGGTGCGGGTCGTGGCGCGGCGGGCGCACGCGGGCGGCGAGACCCGGATCGTGGAGACGCGGCAGGGGCTCGTGCTGGCCGCGGCGGGCGTCGACGCGTCGAACACGGCGCCCGGCACGGTGCTGCTGCTGCCCGAGGACCCCGACGCGTCCGCGCGCGGCATCCGGGCCGGGGTGCGCGCGCACACGGGCAAGGACGTGGCGGTCATCGTGTCGGACACGCTGGGACGGCCGTGGCGCAACGGGCTGACGGACGCGGCGATCGGCGTCGCGGGCCTCGCGCCCCTCGACGACATGCGCGGCCGCGACGACGCGCACGGCAACCGGCTCGAGGCCACGATCACGGCGGTCGCCGACGAGATCGCGGCGGCGGCCGAACTGGTGAAGGGCAAGCTGTCCGGGGTGCCGATCGCGGTGGTGCGGGGGCTCGGCTCCCTCGTGACGCCCGACGACGGTCCGGGGGCGCGCGCGCTCGTCCGTCCCCCCTCGGAGGACATGTTCCGGTACGGGTCGGCGGACGTGCTGCGCGCGCGCCGCACGATCCGGGAGTTCACCGACGAGCCGGTGGACGGCGCGGCCGTGCGGCGCGCGGTGGACGCCGCGATCCTCGCGCCCGCGCCGCACCACACGACACCGTGGCGGTTCGTCCTGCTGGAGTCGGCGGAGTCCCGCACCCGGCTGCTCGACGCGATGCGCGACGCGTGGGAGGCCGACCTGCGCGGCGACGGCTTCTCCGACGAGTCGATCACCAAGCGGCTGCGGCGCGGCGACGTGCTGCGCCGCGCGCCGTACCTGGTCGTCCCGTGCCTGGTGACGGACGGGTCGCACGACTACCCGGACGAGCGCCGCGCGGCCGCCGAACGGGAGATGTTCGTGGTCGCGGCGGGCGCCGGGGTGCAGAACCTCCTCGTCGCCCTCGCGGTCGAGGGCCTCGGTTCCTGCTGGGTGTCGAGCACGATGTTCTGCCGCGACGTCGTCCGCCGCACGCTCGACCTGCCGGACGGCTGGGACCCCATGGGCGCCGTGGGCGTCGGGCACCCGGCCGCGCCGCCGCGCGAGCGGCCGCCCCGGTCGGCGGACGCGTTCGTCACGGTGCGCTGACGACGCGACGGCCGGACGGGCGCGCCCGTCCGGCCGTCGCGGTCCGGCCGGTGCGGCCGGTGCGGGCGTCAGTTGATCGGCTGGAGCGGCAGGCTCTTGCGGCCGAACTCGCCGATGCCGTCGGTGCGGCGCGCCGCCTCGACGCGCTCCGCCGGGACGTCCCCGTAGAGGGTGCTGCGCTGCCTGGCCGGGCGGCCCGCGCGCGCGGCGATGGCCTCCAGTTCGCTGATGGCCTTGAACGAGCCGTTCTCCGAGCCCGCCATGCGGCTGATGGTCTCCTCCATCAGGGTGCCGCCCAGGTCGTTCACGCCTCCCTGCAGGACGCGCGTGCACAGTTCGTCCCCGAGCTTGACCCAGGACGTCTGGATGTTGGGGATCGCGCCGTGCAGCAGGATCCGCGCCAGGGCGTGCACGGCGACGTTCTCGCGGACCGTCGGTCCCGGACGGGCCAGGCCCGCCAGGTAGATCGGCGAGTTGTGGTGCACGAACGGCAGCAGGACGAACTCGCTGAACCCGCCCGTCCGCTCCTGCAGCGACCGCAGCAGCTTGATGTGCCCGACCCAGTGCGCGGGGGTGTCGACGTGCCCGTACATCATCGTGGACGTCGTGGGGATGCCGACCTCGTGCGCGGTGGTGACGACCTCGATCCACTGGTCGGCCGGGAGCTTGCCCTTCGTGAGCACCCAGCGGACGTCGTCGTCCAGGATCTCCGCCGCCGTGCCGGGCAGCGAGTCGACGCCGGCCTCCTTCGCGGCCTGGAGCCACTCCCGGACGGACATGTCGGTGCGGCTGGCGCCGTTCACGACCTCCATCGGGCTGTAGGAGTGCAGGTGGATGCCGGGCGCGCGGCGCTTCACCTCCCGCGCCAGGTCGAAGTAGGCGGTGCCGGGCAGGTCGGGATGGATGCCGCCCTGCATGCAGATCTCGGTGGCCCCGGCGGCCCACGCCTCGTCCACCCGGTCGCCGACCTGCTCCAGCGAGAGCGTGTAGGCGTCGGCGTCCGTCCGCCGCTGGGCGAACGCGCAGAACCGGCAGCCGGTGTAGCAGACGTTCGTGAAGTTGATGTTGCGCGTCACCACGTACGTGACGTCGTCGCCGACCGCGTCCTTGCGGAGGTCGTCGGCCAGCTTGGCGAGCGCGTCGAGTTCGGGGCCGTCCGCGTGCAGGAGGGCGAGGGCCTCGTCGTCGGTGAGCCCGCCCGGGTTCCGCTCGGCGCGCGCGAGGGCGTCCTTCACGTCGGCGTCGAACCGCTGTGGCGCGGCCATGCGCTCCTTGAGCGCGTCCCAGTCGCCGTACACCTCGTCGAAGTCGTCCCGCCGGTCCTTGGTGCGCCCGGTCGTGTCGATCTCGGTGTGCAGGTCGGTGCGTCCCGACGCCTCGAAGCCGCCGTCGGGCTCCTGCCACGGACGTCCCTCCGGGACGGCGTCCTCGCGCGCGAGGCCCGTCGCGGGGTCGGCGAGCGCGGCGACGTGCCCGAGCAGCCTCGGGTCCAGCCACGGCTCGCCGCGCCGGACGTACTCGGGGTAGATCGTCAACCGCTCGCGGAGCTCGAACCCGGACGCCGCCGTCCGTTCGGCCAGCTCGTCGATCTGCGGCCACGGACGCTCGGGGTTCACGTGGTCGGGCGTCAGCGGGGACACGCCGCCCCAGTCGTCGATGCCGGCCCGCAGCATGAGCGAGTACTGGTCGGCGACGAGGTTCGGGGGCGCCTGCACGCGGGCCTTCGGGCCGAGCACGAGCCGCGTCACCGCGATCGTCGCGGCCAGCTCGTCCAGTTCGGCGTCGGGCGCGTCCCGCATCTTGGTGTCGGGCTTCGCGCGGAAGTTCTGCACGATGACCTCCTGGATCGCGCCGTACTCCCGCATGGTCCGGCGGATCTCGAAGATCGCGTCGGCGCGTTCCTCGACGGTCTCGCCGATGCCGATCAGGATGCCGGTGGTGAACGGCACGTTCGTCCGTCCGGCGTCCTCCAGCACCCGCAGCCGCACCGCCGGGTCCTTGTCCGGGGAGCCGAAGTGGGGGCCGCCCCGCTCGCTGAACAGCCGCGTCGCCGTGGTCTCGAGCATCATGCCCATCGACGGCGCGACGGGCTTGAGCCGCTGGAAGTCGCGCCAGCTCAGCACGCCCGGGTTCAGGTGCGGCAGCAGCCCGGTCTCCTCGAGCACCCGGATCGCCATCGCCCGCACGTACGACAGCGTGTCGTCGTAGCCGTGCGCGTCGAGCCACTCCCGGGCCTGCTTCCAGCGGTCCTCGGGGCGGTCGCCGAGCGTGAACAGGGCCTCCTTGCAGCCCATCTCGGCGCCCCGCCGCGCGATCTCCAGCACCTCGTCGGGGCTCAGGTACGGCGCGTCCAGCTTGTGCGGGACGGTCGCGAACGTGCAGTAGCCGCACCGGTCGCGGCACAGCCGGGTCAGCGGGATGAAGACCTTGCGGCTGTACGTCACGACACCGGGGCGGCCGGCCGCCGCGAGCCCGGCGTCGCGGGTCCGCGCCGCGTACGTCAGCAGGTCGTCGAGCTGCGCGCCGCGGGCGTGCAGCAGAATCGTGGCCTCGGATCGGTCGAGCGTCTTGCCGTCACGCGCGCGGGCCAGGGCCCGGCGCACCGCGGTGCTGGTGACCTCCATGCGGGCACTCTATGCCAATCGTCATAATCTTCCGCGAGGCGGGGGCCGATCAAGACCATCGGGAACAGCCCTGATCTGCGGCTTTCTATTCCCGATCCACCATAGTGAAGTGTTTCTAACATGATCAGTCCAGGAACATTAGCTGGACCTGAACAATGATCGTGTCCACACTGGAGTCAACCGCGCGGGAACGTCCGAACTCCTCGAAGGACAGACCCATGATCGTCATGCTCGCCCTCCTCATCGCCCTCGCCGTCCTCGGCCCGCTGTTCGGCGCCGACAGCCGCGACGGGCTCGACCACGCGCCCGACCACTTCTGGCGGCGCCGCCCTTTCCGCGTCAGAAAGAGCGGTAGTCGCGCACCGGCAGCCGCGGCCCCCGCCGCGGCGGCCCCGCACCGGAGCGTTCCAGCAGCCGGGTGACCCGGTACCGGTGCCCCGCGTACGGTTCCAGCAGTTCGAGCATCCCGGCGTCGTCCACCTTCGTCCCGGCGAGCGCCCAGCCCACCAGCCCGGGCAGGTTGTAGTCGCCGACCGAGACGGCGTCGGGATCGCCCACCGCCCGCTGCCGCACCTCCGCGGCCGTCCACACCCCGATCCCCGGCAGCGACGTGAGCCGCTCCACGGCCGGGTCGTCCTCCAGCCGCTGCGCGACCCGGGCCGCGCCGATGATCGTGCGTGCCCGCACCGCCTCGAGCCCGGCCTTGTGCCACTCCCACGACGGGATCCGCGCCCACACCGCGGGCGGCGGCGGCACCCGCAGCCACGGCGCCCCCGGCGCCGGACGCCCGAACCGCCGCACCAGGTGACCCCAGGCCCGCCACGCCTCCTGCCCCAGGACCTTCTGCTCCATCACCGCGGGCACGAGCGCCTCGAACACCCGGCGCGTCCGTCCGATCCGGAACCCCGGACGCCGCCGCACCTGGTCCCGCAGGACGTCGTGCAGCGGGACGAACTCCTCCGGATGGTCGTCGGCCCCCAGCAGCGCGGGCACCCCGTCGAGCAGCCACCCGGCCCCCGGGCCCCACGCCGCCGCGTCCACGACGCCCCCGTCCGCGTCCCCGTCCGCGTCCCTGTGCATGCGCAGCCGCAGCGTCCCCGGACCGTCCGGCGTGAACGAGGCCCGCCAGACGAACCCGTCCCGCACCTGGAACGCCGGGTCGTAGGGGCCCCGGGCGTGCGGCGCCAGCGTGCTCCCGAGCTCCAGCGGCCAGGGCGCCCGCCACTTCCGGCCCGCGGCCGCGCTCTCCCCGAACATATGTTCCCAGTCTGCCAGCCGCCGGGACCGCCGCGCTCAGCCGGCGGAGGACGGGCGGGTCCGGGCGGGCTCCGTCCCGGCGTCCCGGTTCGCCTCGCGGAAGGCCGCCCAGATGTCCGCCACGGGCCCCACATGACCGAGCTTGTCGGGGTTGGTCACGGTGCGGATCGTCTGGATCCGCCCGTCGAGGATGTCGAGCGACCAGGTGTTGATGACCTTCCCGTCCCGGTCCCGGAAGATCGCGCCCGGCCGGCCGTTGACCTCGTGCGCCTCGACCGTCGCGTCGATGCGCGGGAACAGCGTGCGCAGCCTGGCGAGCACCTCGGCCACATCGGCGAGGCCGACGAAGCGGTCGCCCCACCGGGGCGCCTTGCCGCCCGCGTCGGTGACCAGCTGGACGTCGGCGGCCAGCAGCTCGGTCAGCCCGTCGAGGTCCCCCTCCCGGAACGCCTCCAGGAACCGGCCGGCGAGCCGCTCGCGGTCCGCGCGGTCGGCCTCGAAGCGGGGACGGCCCGCGCTCATGTGGCGGCGCGCCCGGACGGCGAGCTGGCGGCACGCCGCCTCCGAGCGTCCCACGGCGGCGGCCACCTCGGGGAACCCGAACCCGAACACCTCCCGCAGCACGAAGACCGCCCGCTCGAGCGGGCTGAGCCGTTCGAGCAGGAGCAGGGCCGCCATCGACACGGAATCGGCCAGTTCCGCGGCACGCTCCGGGTCGGTGTACGGGTCGTCCAGCAGCGGTTCGGGGAACCAGGGCCCGACGTACTCCTCGCGCCGGACGCGCGCCGAGCGCAGGACGTCGATCGCGATCCGGGTGACCGTCGCCGAGAGGAACGCCTTGGGCGACGCGGGCTCGGCCGTGGACGCCTCGTAGCGCAGCCACGTCTCCTGCACCGCGTCCTCGGCCTCGCTCACGCTGCCGAGGATCCGGTAGGCGATCGAGAACAGCAGCGGCCGCAAGTCCTGGAACTCCTCCGCCCGCCCCGCGCCGGCTCCTCCGGTGCCGTCCGCCGTGACCATCGCCGTTCCCCTCCCGATCAAAACCCGCTCCTGGTACCGCCCCGCCCAGGGGCCCGCGGCGTGACGCGGACGTCCGCGCCGAGGGCCCCGCCGTCCCGCCTCGCCGTCCCGCCTCGCCCGTTCCGCCTCGCCGCCCGGCGCGGCCGTCACCAGGGCAGCGGGCCGTCCTCGCCGAAGAACCCGCCGGTCGGCCCGTCCGCCCCGACGGTGGCCAGCCGCACCAGGACCGCGGCGCCCTCCGCGGGCGTGAGGATCCCGGTGTGGTTGTTGCTGTCGGTGTCGACGAACCCGGGGGCGACGGCGTTGACCAGGACGCCGTCCTTGCGCAGCTCGTTGGCGTACTGCACGGTCAGCGCGCTCAGCGCCGACTTGGACGGGCTGTACGCCGCCGACGGCGGCAGCGCGACGAACGGCCCCTCCGGGTCGGCGGTGAGGGCCAGCGACGCGGCGTGGCTGCCGACGTTGACGACGCGGGGCGCCGCCGACCGCCGCAGCAGCGGCAGCATGGCGTTGGTGACCGCGATCACCCCGAACACGTTGGTCTCGAACACCGCCCGGACCATGTCCAGGTCGACGGTGCTGGGGACCTGGTCGGTGGCGTCCATCGGCGAGACCCCCGGCGGCGTGCCGGTGATGGCGGCGTTGTTGATCAGGACGTCGAGGCGGCCGAACCGCTCGTCGATCCGCTCGGCGGCCCGCTGCACCACGGCCCGGTCGGTGACGTCCAGGGTGAGCGCGTGCGCGTCGCCGCCTCCGGCGCGCAGCGCCGCGGCGGCCTCCTCGCCGCGGCGCGGGTCCCGCGCGCCGACCAGGACGGTCATGCCCAGCTCGGCGAGCCGCCCGGCGGCGGCCCGTCCGATCCCCTTGTTCGCCCCGGTGACGAGCGCGACCTTCCGGTCCGTGCCGTGCTCGCTCATGATCGTCTCCTCGCGACGGGCGGGTGCGCCCTGCGCGGCACCCGGCTTCGCATCCCGAGACGAGACAGCCCCGCCGCCTGTGACATGGGAGCCCGGATTCGCCCCGCCGGCCCGCCCGCGCCGTTCACGCGCGCCCGGCGGCGAAGTCGTCCAGACCGTTCACCCGGGTGTTGTGCACCGCGCGGATCTTCCAGGCGCCGTCGCGCCTGACGAGCACCATCGTGATCAGGCCGGTGCGGTCCTCGGGGACGGCGGCGCCGGGCAGGGTGTGGCCGGGCCAGGACCACCGGGTGTGGACGAGCGCGACGTCCGGCGCGATCGCGGCGATGCTCACGACCTCCTGGGTGTAGTTCCGTTTCTGCGCGACCACCGAGGCCGGCACGTCCTTGTGCCCCTCGACGTTGTCGCGCCGCGTCCGCCACCAGACGCCGCGGTGCGTGATGAAGTCGCAGTCGTCGGTGAAGCAGGCGCCCCAGGCGTCCATCTCGTGCCGGATCCAGTGGTCCGTGTGAGCGTCGAGCGCGCGCCTGATCTCGTTCTCGTCCATGCCCCGATCATCGAACCTCTACTTTGGTCGAGGTCAAGTCCCGGGGCCGGACGGGCTCAGCGCGGGGCGAGCGTGCGGGTGTAGAGGACGGCGCCGTCGATGTCGCGGAGGCGGACGGTCAGGTCGCCCGAGTCGCCGTCGAGGGCGACCTCGCCGAAGTGCTGGAAGCCCTCCGCCGGGGACGTGTTGGGCCGCTGCGGCGCCCGGAAGAAGTCGAGGCGGGGGCCGAAGGTGCCCTCCAGGGTGTTCGGGCCGAACGCGCCCGCGTTCAGCGGGCCGGAGACGAACTCCCAGAACGGGTCGAAGTCCTGGAACGCCGCCCTCGACGGGTCGTAGTGGTGGGCCGCGGTGTAGTGGACGTCGGCCGTCAGCCACACCATGTTCCGGACGCCCCTGCGCTTGGCGTACGAGAGCAGGTCGGCGATCTCGCGCTCGCGGCCCAGCGGGGCGCCGCCGTCGCCCTGCGCGATTCCCTCCTGGGCGGAGCCGTCCGGGACGATGAGCCCGATCGGCAGGTCGGCCGCGATCACCTTCCAGGTGGCCCGGGAGCGGCGCAGCTCGCGCTTGAGCCACGCGAGCTGCCCGGCGCCGAGGACGCCCTCGGCCGCGCTCGGCGAGTCGTTCGTCCCGTTGGCGTCCTTGTGGGTGCGCATGTCGAGGACGAAGACGTCCAGCAGCGGCCCGTAGGAGATGCGGCGGTACAGGCGGCCGTTCTCGTGGGAGCGGACGGCGGTCGGGGTGTACTCGAACATCGCCCGCCGGGCGCGCGCCGCCAGGACGTCCACGCGCTTCTCCGTGTACTGGGGCAGGTCGAGGATCTCACCGGGGTACCAGTTGTTGACGACCTCGTGGTCGTCCCACTGGTAGACCATCGGGACCCGGGAGTTGAACGCGCGCATGGCGGCGTCCTCCAGGTTGTACCGGAACTGCCCGCGGTACTCGGCGAGCGTCTCGGCGACCTTGCTCTTCTCCGGGGTGACGAGGTTGCGCCACGTCCGCCCGTCCGGCAGCCGCACCGTCTCCTGCAGCGGGCCGTCGGCGTACACGAGGTCGCCGCTGCACAGGAAGAAGTCCGGGTCGAGGGCGCCCATGGCGTTGAAGATGCGGTAGCCGCCGAACCCCGTGTCGATGCCCCAGCCCTGGCCCGCCAGGTCGCCCGCCCAGACGAACCGGATGTCGGCGCGGTCGCGGGGCGCGGTGCGCAGGCGTCCGGTCACCGGCTCGGACAGGGCGGAGCGGCGGTCCGGGTCGGCCAGGGTCACCCGGTAGTGGAGCTCTCGCCCGGCGGGCAGGCCCCGCAGGAACGCCTTGCCGGTCAGGTCGGTGCCGGGGGTGAGCAGCGGCCCCGGGACGCGCCTCGCGTGGGCGAAGTCGGGCCGGTGGCTCACCTCGACCAGCATCCGCGCGGGCCGGTCCGAGCGGGCCCAGACGACCGCGTCGTGCGCGGTGACGTCGCCGCTCTGCACGCCGTGGGTCAGCCTCGGGCGGTGCCGCAGCAGGCCGGGCGACGCGGGCCCCGCCACTGCCTGCCCGCCGCCGAGCAGCGGCGCCACGGCCGCCCCGGCGCCCGCCGCCAGTCCGCCGCGCAGAAAGGTCCGTCGGTTCGGCGTCATCGGCGTCATCGGCGTCTCCATTCGTCGTCCGTCGAGCACTGCGCCGAAATGATCGTGCACCCCGGTGGACACCACCTGAACCGGAAACGACCGCTGCCCTTCCCCCGGACGACCGCGCCCGTCCGGCCACCGGCGCCGTGCCGCGCCCCGCCACGAAGGGTCTTCGACCGGAAGCGCGCCGCAGCACCGCCCACCCGCGCGCCTACGCCGCGGCGGTCCGGGCCGTCCCCGACGAGCCGGGCTTCATCCGAGCAGGGCATCGGTGAGGTCGCGCCACCCGGGCAGGGCGGTGGCGCCGTGGGCTGCGCCGATCACCTGGACGGCGACGTGGTCGGCGCCGGCGTCGAGATGGTCGTCGAGTCCGCGGACGATCGTGTCGACGTCGCCCCAGAACACGAGGTCGTCGACGAGGCGGTCGCTGCCGCCGCCGTTGCCGAGATCGGCCTCGGTGTAGCCGAGGCGGAGGAACTTGGCGATGTTGTAGGGAGTGGTCAGGTACGGGTGCAGGTGCTCGCGCGCGGTCTCGCGGGCCTTGTGCGGGTCGGTCTCCAGGAGCACCGCCTGCTCGACGCCGAGGAACGGGGCGTCGCCCAGCACCTCGCGGGCCTGGCGCGTGTGGTGCACCGGGACCTTGTACGTGTGGGCGCCGTCCGTCCGGTCGCGCGCCAGTTCGAGCATCTTCGGCCCGTACGCGGCGAGCAGGCGGCGCGTCGGCGGGCGCGGGACGGGGTCGGCGTCCGTCGCCGCGTCCATGTCGTCGAGGTACTCGCGCATGGCCCGCAGCGGCTTGACGCCCGGGGTCGGCGTGCCGCCGAAGCCGAGGCCGAGGACGTGCCGGTCCGGGTAGGCGTCGGCGAGGAGGGCGGCGGCGCCCCGCGCCCGGCGGGGGGTGCGCGACCCGATCTGTGCGATGCCGTTGACGACGTTCATGCGTTCCGTGGACGCCAGCAGGAGGCCCGCGTGCGACATCGCCTCACGCCCGGTCGTCTCGGGGATCCAGATGGTCGGCCAGCCGAGCCCCTCCAGTTCCCGCACCGAGTCGCGGATGACGCTCGCCGGCCGCCGTTCGAAGTCGAAGGTCCAGATGCCGAAGCGCCCGAGGTCCATCCCGTCGATCGTGCCCATGTGCCCTCCACGGCCGTACGAAGCCAACGCATCGAAGTATCGCACATTTTCGATTTGAGGACGCGACGGCGCTCGACGCACAGGTTGCGACGGTCGTCAGAGGGCGTGGCCGAGGGCCGCGACGAATCGGGCGATGCTCTCCTCGTCGCGCTTGTAGTGCGTCCACTTGCCGATGCGGGTGGAGCGGACGAGCCCGGCGCGTTCGAGCGACGCCATGTAGGCGGAGACCGTCGACTGGGCGAGCCCGGTCTTGGCCTGGATGTGGCTCACGCACACGCCGACCTCGTGCGGGTCGGCGATGCCGTCTTCCACGGGGAAGTGGGCCTCGGGGTCGCGCAGCCATTGGAGCAACTGCAGCCGCACCGGGTTCGCGAGCGCCTTGAAGACGTCGAGCAACGCGTCGGATGAGGCTTCAGTACGTGTCGTCATAAGGCACCGGGACGAGTGTACGCCGGGCGGCTCGCCGGAGGGGGACCCGATGATCCGGTGGGCCCGGGCCCCGGTTCGAGGACGTACCGTTCGCGCCTTCGACCGTCAGGCGTCGGTGGAGAAGCGGACGGCGGTCGGGGGCAGTTCGATGCCGGGCCAGATGCGCAGGCCGCCGCGGAGTTCGTTGCCGGGGCCGACGACGGCGCCGTCGCCGAGGATGACGCCGTCCAGGACGGCGCCGGGGCCGACGCGGGCGCCGCGCGACAGGACGGAGTCGCGGACGGTCGCGCCCTCGGCGACGAACGCGTCGTCGAGCAGGACGCTGCCGACCACGGTGCTGCCCGCCTCGATGACGGCGCCGCGCCCGACCGTGGTGCCGCCGCGGACGATCGCGCCGGGGGCGACGGCCGCGCCGGGGAGGGTGAGGCGCTCGCCGGGTTCCCCGGGCATCGCGGGCGAGGCGAGACGGCCGAGGACCAGGTCGCAGGAGCCGCGGACGAACGCCTCGGGGGTGCCGACGTCGAGCCAGTACTCGGACTCGACGTGGCCCATGACGAGGGCGCCCGAGGAGATCAGCGACGGGAACGTCTCGCGCTCGACGGACACGACCTCGTCCTCGGGGATCGTGTCGATGGCGGAGCGGCGGAACACGTAGCAGCCCGCGTTGATCTGGTCGGTGACCGGGTGCGAGGTCTTCTCGAGGAACGCGGTGACGCGGCCGGACCCGTCCGTGGGGACGCAGCCGAAGCGGGACGGGTCGTCGACGCGCGTCAGGTGGAGGGTCACGGCGGCGCCGGTGTCCTCGTGCAGGGCGACCTGCGCCCGGACGTCGTGGCCGGAGAGGATGTCGCCGTTGAGGATCAGCACCGGGTCGTCGGGGCCGCAGGTGAGCGCCCGGGCGGCGTTGCGGATGGCGCCGCCGGTGCCGAGCGGCTGGTCCTCGCTGACGTAGACGAGTTCGAGCCCGTGCGCCTTGGTCCCGAAGGCCGCCTCGAACATCTCGGCCCGGTAGGACGTGGCGAACACGATCCGTTCGACGCCCGCCGCGTGCGCGCGCGCGAGCTGGTGCGACAGGAACGACACGCCCGCCGTGGGGAGCAGCGGTTTCGGGGTGGAGATGGTGAGGGGGCGAAGGCGCGTGCCCCTGCCTCCGACCAGGAGGATCGCTTCCACTTGGCTCCTTTCTCCACCGCCGTGTGGAGGCCGAGCCTAGTGGACCGTCATTCCGAGCGCTTCCGGGCCTGGACGAGGACGATGCTGCCGCGCTCGTTGGGCGCCTTGCGGTCGGCGAGGGCGACGAGCGGGGTGAGCGGGGCGGCGGCGTTGAAGCCGACCTTGCCGCCGTAGGTCGAGAGGGAGAGGTAGAGGCGCTCGGTCGCGGCGGTGCGGAACTGGTAGCTGTGCCGCACGAGGTCGAGGCCGCGCTCGTCCATGAGCTTGCGGAGGCTCTCGTGGGTGTAGGTGTGCTGCACGTGGTACTTGGCCTTGTGCGCGTCGCGCAGCTTCGGCCAGGCGTCGGCGCGGCTGAGCACGTCCGCGGACATGAAGATCTCGCCGCCGGGCTTGAGCACCCGGGCCATCTCGTCCAGGGACGTACCGCCGTCGTCGAAGTGCTCGATGGCGCAGACGGAGAGGATCGCGTCGAAGGACGCGTCGCCGAACGGGAGCCGCAGGGCGTCGCACTCGATCAGCGCGGGCGCGTGCGCGAGCGTCCGGCCGTACTCCATCTTGCCGCGGGCGAGGTCGATGGACACGGCGTCGGCGCCGCGCCTGCGGGCCCGCCCCGCCCAGTAGCCGTCCCCGCCGGCGACGTCGAGGACCCGGCGGCCGCGCAGGTCGCGGCCCATCCACCCGAGCAGCGTCCCGGCCTCGCGGTACCGGCAGACGTGCACCTGGTGGCCCATGAAGGCGATCGCATCCGAGAGTCTCATCGCGCCTACTGTACGGCGGACGGGCGGTGCGGGGGCCGCGTTCGGCGCCCGTGTCCGCCTTCCTCGCCCCCGCGTTCGCCTACTCTGGGGCGGGTGAACAAGAAGGTCGTCGCCGTGCGGGTCCTGCGGGTGCTGCTGGTTCTGCTCGCCCTGGCCTTCTGCGCCTACAGCGTGGCCAAGGAGTGGGACGCCACGGTGCGGGCGCTGCGGGACATGTCGTGGCTCGCCCTCCTCGCCGCCCTGGCGGCGGGCATCGCGGGGCTGTTCGTGTGGATGCTCGGGTGGCGGACGCTGCTCGGCGGGCTCGGCTCGCCGCTGCCGGTCGGCGCGGCGTTCCGCATCTCGGGGATCTCGCAGCTCGGCAAGTACGTGCCCGGCAAGGTGTGGGCGCTGGTCACGCAGATCGAGATGACGCGCGAGCACAAGGTGCCGGCGGAGCGGAGCTTCGGCTCGACGCTGCTGGCGGTGGCGACGTCCACGGCGTGCGGGCTCGCGGTCGCGGCGGTGACGCTGCCGCTGACGTCGGCGACCGCGCGGGACCGGTTCTGGTGGCTGTTCCTGCTGGCGCCGGTGCTGCTCGCGGCGCTGCACCCGAGGATCGTCACGTGGGCGCTGGGCCTGATGCTGAAGGTGCTGCGGCGGCCGCCGCTGGAGCACCCGGTGAGCCTGGCGGTGACGCTGCGGGCGATCGGCTGGACGGTCCTCGGCTGGGTGCTGTTCGGCGTCCACACGTGGCTGCTGTGCGCGGCCGTCGGGGGCGACGGCGCGGGCCTGCCGTTCCTGGCGGCGGGCGCGTACGCGCTGGCGTTCGTGGTCGGCTTCCTGGTGTTCATCGCGCCGGGCGGGATCGGGGCGCGGGAGGCCGCGCTGACCGTGGTGCTGACCCCGGCGCTTCCGGCGGGCGCGGCGGTCGTGGTGGCGATCGTGAGCCGGGTGCTGCTGACCGCCGCGGACCTGATGGTCGCGGGGGCCGCGTTCCTGCTGACGAAACCGCCGAAGGGCGCCGGGCCGGACGGGGACGGGAATGATCGGCCGACGGCCGGGCTTGTCAACGGTACGTCCCCGACGAAGGAGGCCCCGTGACCAGTCCGGTCACCGTGACCGACGCGACGTACGACGCCGAGGTCCTGAAGAGCGACGTTCCCGTCCTGGTCGATTTCTGGGCGGACTGGTGCCCGCCGTGCAAGATGATCGCGCCGGTGCTGGACCAGATCGCGGGCGAGCTGGACGGCCGCCTGAAGATCGCGAAGATCAACTACGACGAGAACCCGGAGACCCCCGGCGAGTACGGGGTGCTGGGGCTGCCGACCCTGCTGCTCATCAAGAACGGCGAGGTCGTGGAGCAGGTCACCGGCGCGAAGCCGAAGCGCGCCTTCCTGAAGATCATCGAGCCGCACCTCGATCCCGTGCGGGGCTGAGTCACCGCGCGGCCCCGCCGCGCGCGTTCGGCGCGGTGAGCGCCGCGACGTAGGCGTCCCACAGGGGCCCGTGGTCGGCCGGGCGGACGCCGGAGCGGAGACGCTCCGGCTCCCCCGGCGCGTAGAAGCGGTCGAGCGCGGCGGCCAGGGACGCCACGTCGCCGGGCGCGCAGATCAGCCCGTCCTCGCCGTCGCGGACCTGGCCGGCGAACCCGCCGACGTCGGTCGCGATCACCGGGACGCCGTACTCGTGGGCCATCCACACGTTCTGCGAGGCCGTGGCGGTCCGGTAGGGCAGGACGAGCGCGTCCGCGTCCGCGAACAGGCCGGGGACGTCGGCGGCGGGCACGTACCCGGGCCGCAGTTCGACGCGGGATTCGAGACCGAGCTCGGCGATCAGCTTCTCGGTGTCCTCGAGCCCGCCCCAGAACTCGCCCGCGACGGTCAGCGCGACGTCGTCCGGGCCCTTCGCGAGGGCGCGCAGCAGGACGTCCAGGCCCTTGTACGGCCGGACGATCCCGAAGAACAGCAGCCGGCGGCGCACCCCCTCGGCGCGCGCGGCGGCGGCCGGGCCGGGCGCGCCGGGGAGGTGCGCGGGCATCTCCGCCACCCGGACGGGACGCGCCGTGAGCCCCCGCGCCAGTTCGGCCTGCGCCTCCGAGTGGACGAGCACGCCGTGGACGCGGCGCAGGAGCCGCCGCATCAGCGGGACGTCGTAGGGCTTGCGCTCGTGCGGCAGCACGTTGTGGCACAGCGCGACGACCGGGGCGCGGCGGCCCAGCCCGGCGAGGATGCCGAGGTAGGACGGCACCTGCACGGGGCTGAGGACGGCCAGCACGGTGAGGTCGCGGGAGCGCAGGTTCCGGCCGGTGCGCCACCAGCCGTCCGGGCGGCGCCAGTCGAGCCGGTGCCGGGTGCCGGGGAACGGCTCGCCCTCCGGCTCGGAGATCGTCTGCTGCCCCGGGTACAGGAACGACGGGTACTGGGCGCGCCACGACTCGATGACGACGTCGTGCCCGGCGGCGGCGAGGCGGTGCGCCAGCTCGGTGGTGTGGTGGGCGCCGCCCCCCTTGTACGGGAACGCGGGCCCCACGATCGCGATCTTCATCCGGGCGGCCCTAGACGTCGCCGCGTGATCGGACGATCAGGTCGGCGAGCAGCGCCAGCGACGCGATGATCAACCCGGTCACGAAGATCATGATCGTGTTGTTAGCGAAGTACCCGAAGTGGACGATCATGTCGAAGACGCCCTTGCCGAGGCCGACCAGGATCAGCCAGAGCGCCGGGGGCATCAGCACCTTGAGCGGGTTGAAGTACATGACCATCCGCAGGACCTGCAGGATGTAGCGGTAGGCGTCCTTGGTGAAGTGGAACTTCGACTTCCCGGCCCGCTTGGCGTACTCGATCGGCTCGTAGTGCACCGGATGCTGGTTCGACAGGAACGCGATCGTGATCGTCGTCACGCAGGAGAACCCGGGCGGCAGCAGCCGCAGGTAGGGCAGCGACACCTCGCGGCGGAACGCCCGCAGGCCGGAGTTCAGGTCGGGGATCTTCGAGTTGGTGAGCCGCTCGGCGATCTTGCGGATGAACCACTTGGCGGGCACCCGCAGCACCTTGTGGGTGCCCTCCTCGCTGGTGCGCGCGCCCACGACCTGGTCGATCTGCGGGTTGTCGTCGAGGATCCCGACGAGCTCGGGGATGCGGTCGTTCGGATAGGACATGTCGGCGTCGGTCCACACGACGATGTCGCCGCGGGCCTGCTGCGAGCCGATGCGCCGGACCGTCCCCGAACCGCTGTTGTGCTGGAACGCCATGATCCGCATGTTCGGGAACCGGGACTCGGCCTCGCGCAGCCGAGCCAGCGTGTCGTCGGTCGAGCAGTCGTCCACGGCCAGCAGCTCGTAGGTCTTGCCGCTGTTGTCCATCGCCTTGCAGATGCGCTCGACCTCGTCGATCACATGGTCCTGCTCGTTGTAGCAGGGCAGGACGATCGTGACGTGGACGCGTTCGGGCGCGGACTCGGCAGGCTGGGTGCTCACGCAGGGCGAGGATACTCGCCTCGGCCGCCCGACCCGCCGTCAACGGGAACCGCGGGGCCGCTGGGGCGGGACGTCCACACGTCGATGCCGAGGCCCCAGGTGCCGCGCGGGGGCTCGTCGAGGGTGCGTCCGTCCTGCTCGGTCCGCAGCCGGACGACCCGCTCGGCGGGGCCGTACGGCGCGACGTCGGCGCGCGCGGCGCCCATCAGGACGGGGGTGCGCCCGGCCGCCCGCACCTTCCCGATGACGCGCCGGACGTCCCCGGGCGTGGCGTCGGGGGCGGCGCGGGCCGCGGGCACGCCGCACATCCCCCGCACGACCTGCAGGAACCGGTCGGCGGTGGCGCGCTCGACGGCGATCACGGACGCGTCCGCGCCGAGCCGCCCGCACAGTGTGCGGACGGCCGCGACCTCGCCCTGCTCGGTCCGCGACACCAGGTAGGGCGCGCTGACCAGGACGATCGGGGCGAGCATCACCACGAACCCGGCGCCGACGCCCCAGCGCAGGACGCGCGGCGAGTAGCCGAGGCGCCGCACCCGCCGGGCCGTCCAGGCCGCGCCGAACAGCGCGAACAGCAGCAGCCCCGGGATGACGAGGCCGATCAGCCGCCGGGACGCCCACGGATGGTCCGGGGTGATGCCCGGGCGGATCAGCACCTGCGTCGTCGTCCACACGATCACGGCGTACGCGGGGAGCCACCGGGCCGACCGGCCGCGCAGCAGCCGCCGCCCGAGGACGGCCGCGCCGACGACGGCGAACAGCAGCGCGGGCACGCCGATGTACCAGGCGACCCAGTAGAGGGACAGCTCGGTGTACTGCCGGGTGCCGTCCAGCGGCATCCCGTTGATCTTCTGGACGGCCTCGATGAACTGGGCGTTCAGCAGGTCGTCGGGGTTGTCGGGGACGCGCGTGGCGGTCTGGAACAGCGGGCGCGCGGCGAACGCCAGGAACGCGAGGACGGTCAGCCCGGCGAGGGCGTCCGGGAGCCGCCCGCCCCGCACCGCCGCCGCGAGCGCCCGCAGGCGCGCGCCCGTCCGGTCGCGGCGCAGCAGGACCGCCAGCAGGACGGTCGCCGCCGCGACGCCCGCCGCGATGACCAGCAGCGGGATCAGCGAGCCGCGCAGGTACTCGAGGTAGGGGCGCGACAGGACGACGCCCTCGGTGAGCCCGGCGGCGACGCCGAGCGCGAGCCCGCCCGCCAGCCAGTACCCCCGGCGGCGGCGCAGCCCGACGAGCAGCCCGGCGAGCGCCACGAGCGGCAGGACGTCGCGGAGCCCGTCGATGCGGACGAGCACGATCAGGCCGAGCGCCAGGCCGGCGAGGAGGCACTTCGCGCGGGCGGTGCGCGGGTCGTCGCCGCGCGCGTCGTGGAGGAGCGACAGGCCGCCGAGCAGCAGGACGATCGCGGGCAGCTCGCTCAGCGTGTTGCGGGACGCCCACAGCATCGGCAGCGTCGCGGCGAGCAGCAGCGTCCCGGCGGGCGCCCAGCGGGGCCCGACCAGCCGCGCGACGAGCCCGGCGAAGGCGAGCAGGCAGCAGGCGCCGAGCAGCGGCGCCGTCAGCAGGATCCCGTCCGCCCCGGCGAGCCAGCCGCCGGGCGTCAGCACGATCGGGAATCCGGCCATGAACTGCGGGACGACCGCGCCGCCCTCGGCGTAGAAGGCGGGGCTCTCGAAGGCGAGGGCGGGGTCGGCGCCGCCGAACGCCCAGCGGTCCTGCGGGATCGGCAGCGACCCGTGCTCGGCGAGCCACACCGCGAACTGGACGTACGAGGCGGGGTCGCGCCGGACGATGATCTGCTCCGAGCACATGAAGATCTGGTAAACGGTGAACGCGCCGACGACCGCCAGCACGCCCCCGATCGTCCGCCGTCCCGTCCCCTCCAGGACGGGCGGCGCGTCCTCGCGCGGCCCGGTCCGCAGCCCGTACCGCAGCATCAGCGCGGCGACGGGGGCGAACAGCGCGAGCGCCGGGGCGGGGTGGAACGCGCCCGCGAGCAGCAGCGGCAGCGACACCGCGAGCCAGGCCGCGACGACCAGCGCCGGGGCGATGGTGATCAGGGCGAGCACGCGGCCCGCCGACGTACTCGTCCGCTCGTTCATCGGTGCGGAGCGTAGCGGCACCGGGCGCCCGCCGAGGCCGCCGAGACGGTGCCTTGACCCCTGACCACCCGCGGGACGTTCTACGCTCGCCTTCATGAGCGAGAGCAACGCCGGGCCGGTGGAGCTGCTGCGGCGGCGGGTGGCCGGCGATCCGGCCCGGCCGCTGGTGACCTTCTACGACGACCGGACGGGCGAGCGCGTGGAGCTGTCGGCGCGGACGTTCGACAACTGGGTCGCGAAGACGGCGAACTTCCTGGTGGACGGCCTGGGCGTCGAGCCCGGGACCCGTGCGGTGCTGGCGCTGCCGCCGCACTGGCAGACGGCGGTGTGGCTGATGGCCTGCTGGTCGGCGGGGCTCGTCGCCGAGCCGGTGACGCCCGGTTCGCTGGAGGCCCGGTCGGAGGCGGGCGCGGCGGAGCCGTTCGGGGCGGCGGCGCCGTACGTCCTGGCGGTGTCGGAGGAGACGCTGGACGAGGTGCTCGCCGACGCGGACGCCGAGGAGATCGTCGGGCTGTCGCTGCACGCGCTGGGCGCTCCGCTGGGGCACTGCCCGCCGGGCGTCGTCGACTACGCGGCGGAGGTCCGGTCCTACGGCGACCGGTTCGCGCCCGGGCCGGAGGCGACGCCGCGCGCGCCCGCGTTGACTGTGACAAACGCCACACTCAGCGGCGAGGACCTGGCCGGCGCCGCGCGCGCCGCCGTCGAGAAATGGGAGCTGGACGCGCGGGATCGGGTCCTGGTTGACATGTCGTTCGCCACACTCGACGGGGTTCTGGCCGGGCTGCTGGCCCCACTAGCCTCAGGGGCTTCCGTCATAATCCAACGAAACTTCGACAAAGCCGCCGTAAATAGGCGGGTGTCGGTAGAGCATGTGACGGCGGTGGCCGGGCTCCCGGGGTGGAATGACGCATCCGGGTCCGTACGCCGACTCGCCTGACTACGCTTCCCTTGCGTCCGCTCTGCCCCTGCCCGCTCGCCGCCTCCCCCTGACCATCGACCGCGTCCCGACCTGTGAAAGCGGGCCCACCGGAACCACGGAGCCGATGAACAGCAACCCGATGTACATGGAGTACGTCGACGACGCCGACCCCGAGGAGCCGGCGCCGCCTCGGCGCGGCTGGCGCATCCTCGGCTGGGTGTGCATCGGCCTGTCGGCGGTCATGGTGGTCGGCTCCCTCACCGCCTACGGCCTCTACCGGCAGGCGTTCGGCAACATCGCGCACGAGGACGTCAACGCCAAGCTCGGCCCCGACCGGCCGGAGAAGCTGAACGAGGCGATGAACATCCTGCTCCTCGGGTCCGACACCCGCGAGGGCGAGAACGCCAAGTACGGCCGGCAGATGAAGGACGAGCCGCCCCGCTCGGACACGATGATCCTGCTGCACCTGTCCCCCGGCGGCGAGCAGGCGATGGCGATCAGCTTCCCCCGCGACCTGATGGTGCAGCGCCCCGAGTGCGAGGACCGCGAGGGCAACACGGTGCCGGGCTCCAACCGGGTGCAGATCAACACGGCGTTCACCGTCGGCGGCGCCACCTGCGTCATCAAGACGCTGGAGGCCCTCACCGACATCCGCGTCGACCACTTCGTGCAGGTCGACTTCGCCGGTTTCAAGAACATCACCAAGGCCGTCGGCGGCGTCCCGGTGTGCCTCAACGAGAACGTCAACGACCCCAAATCCGGGCTGCGGCTGAGCAAGGGCAAGCACGAGATCGAGGGCGAGCAGGCGCTGGCGTACGTCCGGGCCCGCTACACCCTCGGCGACGGCACCGACACCAGCCGCATCAAGCGGCAGCAGAAGTTCCTCGGCGCCCTCGCCTCCAAGGTGATGAGCAGGGGCGTGCTCACCAACCCCAAGGCGCTGCTGCAACTGCTCAACGCGACGACGAAGTCCCTCACCACCGACAGCGAGCTGTCGGTGACCGCGATGATGGACATCGCGCAGGGCATGCAGGGACTCTCGTCCGGGAAGCTGCGCTTCGTGACCGTCCCGCACGGCCAGGACCCCCTCGACAAGAACCGGCTCGCCCTCGCCCCCGGCGCCGACGAGTTCTTCGAGTCCGTCCGTGAGGACAAGAAGCCGCCGGAAGCGGAGAAGAAGCCCGAGGGCAAGCCGGAGGCCCCCGCGCCGACGATCCCGCCGAACCAGATCCGGGTGCGGGTCTTCAACGGCAGCGGGACCGACGGCCAGGCCGGGCGCGTCGCCGATTCGCTCGAAGCGCAGGGCTTCCAGGTCACGGTCGGCGGGAACGCCGAGCGGACAACGGCCACCAAGGTGCTGTACGGTTCCGGTGCGGAGAACCAGGCGAAGAGCCTGGCGGCCCTCATCCCGAGCAAGCCGGCGCCCGCCGCGCGGACCGGCGGCGCGGAGCCCGGGGTCGTCGATCTCGTGATCGGCACGGACTGGACCGACCTCAAGGGCGGGCAGCGGGGCATCCCGGAGCAGCAGGGCGAGATCCGCGCCAGCGACAACATTTGCAGCGAAACCTGATCCAGGGGTCGATCGATCGGGGCAGGCGCATGACCCACAGCACGTCCAGACCGCAGACGGAGGAACGGGCGGCGGGAACGGTCCCGCCGCCCGGGACCGCGACGCCGGACGGCCACGCGCCGGGGGCGCCCGGACCGGTCGCGCCGCCCGCCGCGGGCGTCCCCGCGCCGCC